>JBPCQE010000089.1:0-20765 GCA_050998435.1 Sphingomicrobium sp.
GTGCTCGAGGGCCGCTTCCCCGAGCGAGTGCTCGAAAAAGCGGTCGAGCGGATGATCCCGCGCGGTCCGCTAGGCCGCCAGCAGATGCGCTCGCTGCACCTCTACAACGGCACCGAGCATCCGCACGGCGGCCAGGACCCGCAAACCCTCGACGTCGCTGGCATGAGCCGCAAGAACAAGGTGGGCGCCTAAGATGGCCAAGAAGAAGACCCTGTCCGACCTCGGAGCGCTGACCAACCCCGAGCCCGAGGTCCCCGAAGCCGCCGAGACCGCCGAAGCTCCGGCCGAAGGCTCCGAGGCTCCGGCTGAAGGCGCCGAAGCCGCGGCTACCGCCGAGTCCGGCGAGGACGCCGCTCCGCCGCCGCCGGTCCAGGAAGAGGCTCCGCTTCGCGAGCAGCAGCTCGACAAGCACGGCCGAGCTTATGCGACCGGCCGCCGCAAGGACGCCGTCGCCCGGGTGTGGCTGAAGCCGGGCTCGGGCAAGATCGTCATCAACGAGCGCGAGCAGGAGGTTTATTTCGCTCGGCCGACGCTTCGGCTGGTGATCAACCAGCCGTTCGATGTCGCCGATCGCCGCGGCTCGTACGACGTCGTCGCCACCGTCAAGGGCGGCGGCCTGTCGGGCCAGGCAGGCGCGGTCAAGCACGGCATCGCCCAGGCCCTGACCCGCTTCGAGCCCGCCTTGCGCACGATGGTCAAGCGCGCCGGTTTCCTGACCCGCGACCCGCGCGTCGTCGAGCGCAAAAAGTACGGCCGAGCCAAGGCGCGGAGAAGCTTCCAGTTCAGCAAGCGGTAAAGCGGACGCGGCCGATCGCAGCGAGGCCGACGTCGAGCGTCGCCCGAGCAGCGGCCGGACTCGCGGTACGCCGGCCGGCCTGCGGTCAAGCGGCATCGGCCGCGTGGACCGACAGGACCGACGTCACGCGATTCACTCGCGTGACGGCCACTCCGCCAGCCGGTAGAACCGCCGGATGACCGACGAGCCCAAGCGCCCCGACACCAGGCTGGTCCACGGCGGCCGCCGGGCTGAGTGGCTCGGCGGGATGGTCAACGTGCCGGTGTCGCGGACTTCGACCGTGCTGTTCGAGGACGTCGCCTCGATGGAGGCCGCCTACCCGCCGCGCGACGGCACCCTGAGCTACGGCCGCAACGGCACTCCAAGCCAATGGTCGCTGGCCGAGGCGCTGACCGAGCTCGAGCCGGGCGCGGCCGGGACCCGGCTGTTCCCGTCGGGCGCCGCTGCGGTGTCGTTCGCAATGGCCAGCGTGCTCGACCCGGGCGACGAATTGCTGATGGTCGACAACGCCTATCTGCCGACTCGGACATTTTGCGACCAGGGCCTCAATCGCTACGGCATCGCCACCCGCTACTACGACCCGCGAGCGACTGCCGCCGAGATCGAGGCGCTGCTCTCGGAATCGACCAAAGCGATCTTCATGGAGAGCCCGGGCTCGCTGACCTTCGAGGTCCAGGACGTGCCCGGCATCTGCGCCGTCGCCCGCCAGCGCGGCATCGCGACGCTGCTCGACAACACCTGTGCGACGCCGCTCTTCTTCCAGGCGTTGCCGCACGGAGTCGACCTGTCGATCCTCGCCTGCACCAAATATGTCTCCGGCCACGCCGACGTCATGCTCGGCTCGGTCACCACGACCGAGGCCCATTGGGAGAAGCTCAACCAGACCGCTCGGCTGTACGGCCAGTCGGTCAGCCCCGACGACGCCTACCTCGCCGCCCGCGGCCTCCGGACGATGGGCGTCCGGCTGCGCCGCCACGAGGACAGCGCGATCAAGACCGCGCGCTGGCTGCATGGCCAGCCGCGAGTCGCCGACGTGCTCCACCCGGCGCTCAAGGCCTGCCCCGGCCACGACTTTTGGAAGCGCGACTTCACCGGTTCGTCGGGGCTGTTCGCGATCGTCCTTAAGGATGCCGACGAGGCCGCCGCCGTGCGCTTCGTCGAAAGCCTCGACCTGTTCGGGATCGGCTACAGCTGGGGCGGCTTCGAGAGCCTCGCCCTCCCGGTCCAGCCAAAGCGCACGGCGTCCGGCGCTCCCGCCGGGCCGATCGTTCGACTCCACATCGGCCTCGAGGATCCCGACGACCTGATGGCCGACCTCGACCGCGGCTTCCGAGCGATCGCCTGAAAAGACACGGGCGGCGCCCGAAGACGCCGCCCGTTCGCTCCCGACCCGTCTACAGCCCGAGATTGAGCGAGACGGAAATGGTCCGCGGAGCGCCGATCTGGACGAAGGGCGGATTGGCATAAAATCCCGCGGCGTTGACACCTTGATTCAACCCGCCGCCGAAGCCACCAACATAGAGCTTGTCAAACAAATTGTAGACGTTGAGCTGAAGGTAGGTGTGCGGAAGGCCAACGCTCCTCAGATTGTAGCGTGCGTCGAGGTGGACCAGCCAATACGCCGGTGCCTTGGCTCCAAAGATCTGAGTAACCGGAGAGGCGGGGTTCAACCGCGAGGAGTCGGCCGTACAACCAGGAGCGGGCACTCCATTCAGGCAATCCACGTCCCCGGTGAACACCGCCCGGTTGGTGTCGTAGACGTAGCGCGGCCCGGTGCGCTTGGCCGTGACCCCGAAGTCGACGGGGCCGAACTTACCCAGGACCGAGCCGCCGAACGTGTACTTCGGAGTGCCCGCCTCACGATTGCCCTTGGTGAATGCGCAGTTGCGAAGGCCCGAGATCGTGCTCGGATCCGCGCTGTCGCAGTCGAAGCCCTCACCGCCCTCGATCTGCAGATTCTCCTTGATCTTCGCGCGGTTCCACGACCCGAAGGTGTACAGCGTCAGCTCGCGGATCGGCGCCCACGCCACCGAGCCGTCAAAGCCCCACTTGTTGACCCGGCCGAGGTTGCGGAAGACCGTCTGGTCGAGCTCAGGATCGTAAGCCGACGCGAGGCGATTGGTGAACTTGGTGTACCACACGCCCGCCTGCGCCTGGATCTTGGAGCTGCGATAGCGGAGGCCGCTGTCGAAAGTGTCCGTCGTCTCCGGATCGGGCTTGGCCTGTTCCGTATCGGCTGGGAAGAAGAACGCATCGTAGAGGCTGTCGGTACCGGGCACCGAGAGGCCCTTGGCGTAGCTGGCGAAGGCGCTGATGTTGTCGGTCACGTCGTAGACCGCGCCGAGGTTCGGAAGCGCCTTATTGTACTTTAACACTCGGCGCTGCGGTCCTTGGAGGTTCGGAAATTCCGCCGCATAGGCGGCTTCAAGCTCGTCATCGCCGCCAAAGCAATCGAGGAAGCCGGACGCCGAAGTGGTGAAGCAATAGTTTTCAAGATCACGCTTGAAGAACGGGGCGCGGACTCCCGCGTTAACCGTGAGCGCACCGAATTCGCCGCGCCACTCGCCCGCGATCTGATTGAGGATCGCGTAAGACTGCCGGTCGCGCTTCTGCACGACGTTACCGCGGGCGTCCCGAATGGGGTCATTGACTGCAAACACGTCGACCGGTTCGGCGTTCGATTTGAGAAAGCCGACCTGGCCGGTTTGCCGATGATTTGCGTTATCGTGAGTGTAGCTGACGCGTATGCTGTGAGCCGGATTGAGATCCCAGCGCAGCCCCGCGACCACCCCGTAGCGATGGGTCCGAGTCTGGCTCGGCGCCAGCAGGGTCACTCCGGCAAGATTGCTGCTCGAGCATGATGCGCCGGTTCTGCTGCAAGTGTCGCGGACGTCACCGTCCTCGTTGAGGTCACGGCCGAAATAATATTGGCCGCCGATAAAGCCGGTGTACTGGACGCCGTCGATCACCCGGAAGCCTTCGCGGCCGCGCACAGTGCCGCCGCCGTTGGCCTTCACATATTGATAGCTCGGGTCGACCGTCAGCGTGATCGCGTCGGTGATCGAGAACCTGGACGCTCCGCGGATGTTGCCCGTGTTGGCCGGATTGTAGCGGCGGTCGAATTCGGTTCCGCAGCTGTTTGTCTGGTCGACGACGCCGGCTTGCGGCGTGTCGACACTGCACGGGTAGTTGATCTTATATTTGCGCTCGTCCCGGTCCTGCGGGAAGCCGCTGGGCACGTCGCGGTCGTTGCGCAAGGTCACCGAACCGAAGAAGTTGTTGCGCAGCTCGTTGTAGTTGGTTGAGATCGCGACGAAGTCGCCGGCGGTTCCGATCGGCTGCCAGATGCGCCCGTTGAACTGCTTCTTGTCGACCTTGCCGTAATTGTTGAACGGGTTGCGGTTGTCGGCCTTCGATGCGGCGATGAACGCGCGGGTGCCCCAGGGTCCAACACTGCCTAGGTTCCAGACTCCGAAGAATCGGCGGAAATCATATTCGCCGAGCGAGATCATGCCCCGGAAGTTCATGTCGGTGGTCGGAACCAAAGTCCGGTAATTGACGGTTCCGCCGACGGCCGAGGCGGTCGGCGAGTCGACGTCGGTCGTGCCGAGGTTGACGTTGACCTGGTCGATCAACTCCGGGTCGAGCTGCTGGTTCGAATAGATCGCGTAATTTCCGCTGTCGTTGAGGGGGATGCCGTCGAAGGTCAGGCTGATGCGGCTCGAATCGAACCCGCGGATCGTCAGCGTTCCGCCGGACGAGCCGTAGGCGTCGTTGTTCTGGAAGCTCACCCCCGGGACCATGTTGACCGTATCGAGGATCGTTTGTCCCGGGTTCTGGCGGGCGATGATCTCCTGCGTCAGAACTGCCTTGGGCTTGGTCGTGTCGGGCGCCTGGATCCCGCCGACTTCCCTGACCCTGGTGCCGGTGACGACGATGGTCTCCGTCTCGAAGTCGACGGAACCCGTTGACTGGGCAAGAGCGACTTCCGGCAACAGAAATGCCGTCGAGCAAAGCAGAGCGAATTTTTTCACGGAAACTATCCCCCGAACAAGCGACTCACTGAACGACTCGCAAGGGCAGCTATAGCCGGTTCAAGACTCTGCGATGACGAGGAGTTCGGCCGCTGCCAGATTCCTGTCCGCCGTTGCAAATTCGACACGGAAATCGAAGCCGCCGCCCCCGCGACTCGGCCATCAGGTCAGCACCTTCGCCCCGCCTTTTCAAGCGCTAAGCGACGCTGCCCGCTATTTCGTCGAGCCTTCGGCCGATAGCGACGAAGAGATAGATGAGCGGCGGCACCATCACCGCCGACAGCACCACCTTGGCGAGCATCTGCCCGAGCATCAGGCCCAGGATCGGGAACACGCCGTAAAAAGCGATGCCGATGAACAAGAAGGTGTCGACGATCTGCGACAGCATTCCGGCGACTCCGGCGCGCAGCCACAGGAACCGACCCGACTCGCCCTTCAACCGGGTGAAGATCGTGACGTTGAGGAATTGCGACACTCCGTAGGCGATGATCCCGGCAATCCAGATTCGCGGCGTCGCGCCCATCACCGTCTCGAACGCGGCGAGGCGCGCGGGGTCCATCTCGTCCGCCGCCGGAAGCGCCAGCACCAGGGTCGCCAGCAGCATCGAGGCGATCAGCGGGACGAAGCCGATCAGCACCAGCCGGTTCGCCGTCGGCCGGCCAAACAACTCTGCGACGGTGCTCGAAGTGACGACGAGCATCAAAAAGGCGAGGATGCCGGCCTCGACGGCCAGCGGCCCAAGCTCGATCTGCTTGTTAGCGAGCACTCCGGCGATCACCACCATGCCGCCGTAGAAGATGCCGAAGGCGAACAGCGACGGGCTGATGTTCGCCGTCTGCTGCGCCTCGGTCGCGTCGGGTGAGCGCGCGGCCGCCTGGACTTCGCTGGTCATGGCGGAGTGCGTAACGCCTCGCTGGGCTCCCCGCAATGACGGCGAGTTGACCGCCCGCGTCGCCCGACGCTAGGCGCATCGGCCGTGACTTCCCCAAAGCTCGACATTGTGGCCATCGGCGATGCGATCGTCGATGTGATCGCCACTTGCGACGACGATTTCATCGCCGGGCGCGGGCTTCAGAAGGGCTCGATGCGCCTGCTCGATGCGGACGAGGCCGAAGAACTCTACGAGGCGATGGGGCCGTCCCGCGAGATCAGCGGCGGCTCGGCGGCCAACAGCATGGCCGGGGTCGCGGCACTGGGCCTGGGCGCGGGCTTCATCGGCCAGGTCGCCGACGACCAGCTGGGAGCGATCTTCGCTCACGACATGCGCTCGCTCGGAGTGCGGTTCGACACTCCGCCGCTGCCAAGGGGCGACGGCTCCGGCCCGCCGACCGGCCGCTGCCTGATCCTCGTCACCCCCGACGCCCAGCGAACGATGAACACCTGCCCGGGCGCCAGCCACGAGCTCAGCCCGCAGGCGATCGACGAGGAGCTGGTGCGCTCGGCAGCGGTGACCTTCCTCGAAGGCTATCTGTTGGGCCCCGAGCGTCCGCGCTCGGCGATGCTCCGGGCCGCCGAGATCGCCCATCAGGCGGGCCGGACCGTCGCCTTCACCTTGTCCGAGAGCCTCTGCATCCCCGGCCGGCGCGAAGGAGTCCAGGCGATCATCGATGCCGGCGCGATCGACCTGCTGTTCGCCAACGAGGACGAGGTCCGGCATCTGACCGGCAGCGGCGACCTTGAGCGCGCGATCGATCAGCTGTCGGCAAAGGTCGCGACCCTGGTCGTCACCCGCGGAGCGGCCGGGTCGATAGCGCTCGAGGACGGGCAGCGGGCCGAAATCCCCGCCGCGCCGGTCGACAAGATAGTCGACACGACCGGGGCCGGCGACCTGTTCGCCGCCGGCTTTCTCGCCGCGCGCTGCCGAGGCCACGCGCTGCAGCGCTGCCTGGAGGCGGGCGCGCTCGCCGCCGCCGAGGTCATCTCGCATTTAGGCGCCCGGCCCGAAGCCGACCTCAAGACCCTGGTGCGCCTGTGAAGTCGGCCTTGAAGTCGATCCGTCGCCTTGCGGTTTATTGCGGGTCGTCGATCGGCTCCGACCCGGCGTTCGCCGACGCGGCCGTCGAGCTCGCCGGGGCCATGGCGGAGCGCGGCGTCGACCTCGTCTATGGCGGCGGCCGGCTGGGGCTGATGGGGCTGATGGCCGACAGCGTGCTCGCCGCCGGTGGCCGCGCCTACGGAGTCATCCCCAACGCGCTGGTCGATCTGGAGGTCGCCCACACCGGCCTGACCGAGCTTCACCGGGTCGACACCCTGCACGAGCGCAAGGCGAGGATGACCGACCTCGCCGACGCGTTCCTCGCTCTGCCCGGCGGAATCGGCACGCTCGATGAGCTGTTCGAGGCCTGGTCGTGGAACGCGCTCGGCTATCACGCCAAGCCGCTCGCACTGCTCAACGTCGCCGGCTTCTGGGACGGGCTCGACTCGTTCCTCGACCATGCCGCGGCCTGCGGCTTTCTGTCGCCAGCCCGGCGCGAGCAGCTGCTGGTCGCCGGCACCGCGGACGAAGCGCTCAAACTGCTGGACGAAGCCGCCGCGACCGCTGCAAAAGGCATGGTCTGGTAAGCCCCGGGGGAACTCAATGAATCAGATCCTGCTCGGCATTGCCGGCATCCTCGTCATTCTCGCTTTGGCGGTCGCACTGTCGACCAACCGCAAGGCGATCCGCCTGCGGGTCGTCGCCGCCGCCTTCGCGCTCCAGGCGGGGATCGCGGTGCTGGTGCTCTACACGCCGTGGGGAATCGCGGCGATCAAGGGCATGTCCAACGGAGTCGCCAATTTGCTCGGCTACGCCAACGAAGGGACCGAGTTCCTGTTCGGGCCGGCCGAGAACAACCCGCTGGCGCTGACCTTCGCGCTCGCCGCTTTGCCGGTCATCATCTTCTTCGCCTCGATCGTCGCCATCCTCTACTATCTCGGGATCATGCAGCGGGTCGTCCGCTGGGTCGGCGGAGCGATCGGCTGGATCACCGGAGTCAGCCGGGTCGAGGCGCTGGGCGCCGCCGCCAACATTTTCGTCGGCCAGTCCGAATCGCCGCTCGTCGTCCGCCCCTATCTCGCCGCTTTGCCGCCCTCGCGCCTGTTCACCTTGATGGCGGTCGGAATGGCGGGCGTCGCCGGAACCATCCTCGCGGCCTACGCCAGCCTGCTCGGCGAGGAATATCTCCCCTATCTGCTCGCCGCCGCCTTCATGTCGGCACCTGGCGGGATCCTGATGGCCAAGATCATCGTGCCCGACGATCCGCCCGGCCCCGACGAGCTCCCGCTCGAAGGCGGCGTGGCTTCCACGAGCGGCACGGAGGACCAGGTCGACGTCGCCGAAACCTTCGAGGAAGGAGAACGGCCGGCCAACATCATCATGGCCGCGGCGCAGGGCGCCCAGACCGGAGTCAAGCTCGCCGTCGCAGTCGGAGCGATGGTGCTCGCCTTCGTCGCCTTGGTCGCGCTCGCCAACGGGCTGCTGTCGGGCGTCGGCGGCTGGGTGGGGATCGAGGGCCTGACCTTCCAGCGGCTGGTCGGCTACGTCTTCGCCCCGATCATGTTCCTGATCGGCGTTCCGTGGAACGAGGCCGGGACCGCCGGCGGCCTGTTCGGCACCAAGATGGTCCTCAACGAATTCGTCGCATTCATCGACCTCGGGCAGATGGGCCCTGGGGCGATGAGCGAGCGCAGCCGCGCGATCGTCACCTTTGCGCTCTGCGGCTTTGCCAATTTCAGCTCGATCGCGATCCAGATGGCGGTGACCGGCGGCCTCGCCCCCAACCAGCGTCCGGTGATCGCCCGGCTCGGAATCCGGGCGCTGATCGCCGGCAGCCTCGCCAACCTGATGAGCGCGGCGCTGGCGGGATTGCTCATCTAAAAGCCGTCATTGCGAGGAGCGCGGCGACGCGGCAACCCATGTGCCCTGGCTGGATTGCTTCGCTTCGCTCGCAAAGACGTATAAGATAAACCCATGGCCACGATCACTGCCGACAGCGTCGCCTCCGTTTCCCTGCAGGACGCCGAGCGCGAACCCGACGCCTTTGCGCAAAAGCTCGGCCGAAGCTTCGAGGAATATGGCTTCGCCATCATCGCCGGCCACGGCATCCCGGACGAGCTGATCGACGAGGCCGAGGAAAAGGCCAAAGCCTTTTTCGCCCTGCCCGAGGAGGTGAAGCGCAAATACCATGTCCCCGGCGGCGGCGGGGCGCGCGGCTACACGCCGTTCGGGATCGAGACCGCCAAGGGCGCCAAGGCGCACGACCTCAAGGAATTCTGGCACGTCGGACGCGAGCTTGCCCCCGGCCACCCGTTCCGGGGCCACATGGGCGACAACATCTGGCCCGAGGAAATCGCGAGCTTCCGCGACACCTTCCTCAAGCTCTACGACACGTTCGACCGCACGGGCTTGAAGATCCTCAAGGCGATCGCTCGCTTCCTCAAGATCGACGAGGATTACTTCATCGACACCGTCCGCGACGGCAATTCGGTGCTCCGACTGCTGCATTACCCGCCGATCGAGGGCGAGCCCGGAAGCAATGTCCGCGCCGGAGCGCACGAGGACATCAACACCATCACTCTGCTGCTCGGCGCCGAGGAGGCCGGGCTCGAGCTATTGACCCGCGACGGGCGCTGGATCCCGGTGTCGCCCAGGCCCGGCGAGCTGGTGGTCAACATCGGCGACATGCTCCAGCGGCTGACCAACGGCCTGCTGCGCTCGACCACCCACCGCGTCGCCAACCCCCCGCCCGAGCGCCGCAACCGCTCGCGCTACTCGATGCCCTTCTTCCTGCACTTCCGCTCGGATTTCCTGATCGAGGCGCTGCCCGGCACCGTCCCTCCCCGCGAGCAGCCCAAATGGCCGCCGATCACCGCCAACGACTACCTCCAGGAGCGCCTGCGGGAGATCAAGCTGACCTAGCCGGCGTCGTCGAGGTTCGCTGGGCCGAAGCCGTGGGGAATAAGCTGCCCAATAAAGTGTCGCTCAACTTGCCCGCCATCCCCATTCGCGCACAGGATTTCGACGTCTCGGTCGGACAATTGCGCCGCTTCGAGGATCGCCTGGCGGCAACCGCCGCACGGCGTGCAGACGCCCTCTCCCGCCAGCGACCCGCCCTCGATCCGTCCGCCCGCCACCGCGATCCGCGCGACCTTGTCGAGCCCGAATGCGGCTTGGGCGGCGGTCAGAGCGCTCTGCTCCGCGCAGATGCCGAGGCGGTAGCAGGCGTTCTCCATGTTGGCGCCGGTGACCACTTCGCCATCCGCCGACTCGACCGCGCAGCCGACGTGGAACTTCGAATAAGGCGCGTAGGCCTTGAGCGCGGCGGCTCGGGCGGCCTCGACAAGCTCTTCCTCCGTCATCGCCCGCTTCTAGTCATTGCGAGCAGAGCGAGGCAATCCAGCCGACGCAAATGGATTGCTTCGTCGCTCCGCTCCCCGCAATGTCGAGCGCAGGAGTTGCTTGAAAAATGATTGCTCGATTCCTGTTAGCGCTCGGTGCTTCGGCCGCCGCCATGGTGCCGTCCCCCGCACTCGCCTGGGGCCGAACCGGGCACCGGGTGATCGCCGCGGTCGCCGACCAGCACCTGAGCGGCCTGGCCCGCGCCCACGTCCGCGAAATCCTCGGCGTCGAAAGTCTCGACGAAGCCGCTTTCTGGCCGGACGAGATGAAATCTGACCCGAGCCCCTTCTGGCAGAAGACGGCCTCGCCGTGGCACTATGTGACGGTCGGCGGCTTCACCTACGACCAGCCGCCGCCCGAAGGCGACGCGCAATCGGCACTGCGCAAGTTCCGGGCGATGCTCGAGGACCCCGCCACGTCGAAAGCCGACCGCCAGCTGGCTCTGCGCTTCATCGTCCACCTGGTCGGCGACCTGCACCAGCCGCTGCACGTGGGGCGCCCGGGCGACCGGGGCGGCAATGACGTGAAAGTCACCTGGTTCGGGCGCGACACCAACCTCCACGCGGTGTGGGACACGGCGCTGGTCGATGACGAGCAGCTGTCCTTCACCGAATGGGCAGAGCGCCTCAACCGCCACACCCGAAGCCGCGACGTGATCGACTGGTGGGTGGTCAACCCGATCGTCTGGATCACCGAGAGCGCCCAGATCCGCGAGACCATCTATCCCCGGGACCCGGCGCTGTCGTGGGACTATGGTTTTCGGCACAAGCCGGTCATCAAGCGCCGGCTCGCCCAGGGGGGCGTGAGGCTCGCGGCCTACCTCAACGACCTGTTCGACCCGGGGCGCGGGGCTCGGCCGGACGCCCCTTGAGGCTGTTTCCTGTCCCACTCGCGCTCGGGCTCGCCGCGTGCGTGTCCACGCCCCCGCCGCCCGCCGCTCCAGCCGGACCGGTCGAGGTGCAGATCCTGGCCATCAACGATTTCCACGGCAATCTCGAGCCGCCGGCGTCGCCGGTCGAGCGGGTCGAAGCGGATGGCACGAAGCGCAGGGAAGCGCTGGGCGGAGTCGCCTATGTCGCGTCGCTCCTCGCCGCATTGCGGTCGGGGCAAGCCAACAGCATGACCATTTCGGCGGGCGACCTGATCGGGGCGAGCCCGTTCGTCTCGGCCAATTTCCTCGACGAGCCGACCATGCTGGCGATGAACAGCATCGGCCTCGATTTCAACGCCGTCGGCAACCATGAGTTCGACAAGGGCACCGCCGAGCTGTTGCGAATGCAAAATGGCGGCTGCGGCAAATTCACCACTCGAGTGCCATGCCAGGTCGACCGCTTGTTCGGCGGAGCCCGCTTCGGTTTCCTTGCCGCCAATGTCCTGAGGCCCGATGGATCGACCCTGTTTCCGGCCACCGCGATCAAGGACTTCGGAGCGGTGCAGGTGGGAATCATCGGCATGACTCTCAAGGAGACGGCGACCCTGGTGACTCCGGCCGGAGTGGCCGGGCTGCGGTTTGCCGACGAAGCGGCGACGGCCAACGCGCTGGTGCCGCGGCTCCGGGCGGCGGGCGCCGACCTGATCGTGCTGGCGCTGCACCAGGGCGGCCGCTCGGACGGAGTGTTCAACGTCATCGGCTGCCAAGGGCTGAGGGGCGACATTCTGCCGATCCTCGACGCGCTCGATCCAGCCGTTTCGGTGGTCGTGTCCGGCCACACGCACGAGGCCTATGCGTGCGAGCGGCCGGCGCTCGACGGCAGCCGGCGATTGCTGACCAGCGCCGGGCGATACGGCTATTTCGTCACCGACATCCGCGTTCGAGTGGACCCGGCGCAGGGTCGCCCGATCCATTCCGCCGCTCGGAACATCCCGGTGACTCGCGACCGGGTTCCCGACCCGCAGGTCAAGGCGCTGGTCGAGCGCTACGCCGGCGCCGCCGCTCCGGCCGCGGCCCGAATCGTCGGCCGTCTGTCGGGTCCGGCGATGCATAGCCCGTTCGACGACGAGACCGCCGCCGCCAACCTGATCGCGGACGCGCAGCTGGCCGCAAGCCGCGAGCCGCGGGCGGCCGGTTCCGAGGTCGCGTTCATGAACAGCACCGGGGTTCGCACCGATCTCGTGCCGGACGCCCAGGGCAATGTCCGGTTCGGCCAGATTTTCGAAATGCAGCCGTTCGGCAACGGCCTGGTCGTGATGACCCTGACCGGAGAGCAGATCCGACGAATGCTCGAGCAACAGTTTGCGGCCGGGAGCTATCCGCCCGAAGCCCGTCCTGCGCTGATGGTGCCCTCGCAAGGCTTCCGGTTCGACTACGACCTGTCGCGCCCGGGGGGTCAACGGACCACCTCGATGACGCTCGACGGGCGACCTTTGGACCCGGGCAAGCGATACCGGGTCACCGTCAACAACTTCCTCGCCAGCGGCGGCGACGGCTTCACCGTCCTGACCGAAGGCGCGGACCTGTTCGACGCCGGCCTCGACCTCGACGCTCTGGAGGCTTGGCTCGGCAAGGGAGCCAAGGTCCCGAAGCTCGGCCGTACCCGCAACGTCACCCCGCCCGCGCCCTAGCGCAGCGGCGGCTCGTCGAAGCTGCGCAATTTCCGGCTGTGCAGCGCGTCGCCCTCGCGCTTGAGCAGCAGCAGCGCCTCGATTCCGATCCGCAGATGCTGGCTGATCGCCCGGTCGTAGAACGCATTGGCCTGGCCGGGCAGCTTCAGTTCGCCGTGCAGCGGCTTGTCCGACACGCACAGCAGGGTCCCGTAGGGGACCCGGAAGCGATAGCCCTGGGCGGCGACGGTCGCCGATTCCATATCGATCGCAACCGCCCGGCTCTGGTTGAAGCGCCGCGCCGACAGCGTGTAGCGAAGCTCCCAATTGCGGTCGTCGGTGGTGACCACGGTTCCCGTCCGCAGCCGTTTCTTCAGCGAATCCTCGTCCTCGCCGGTGACCGTCATCGCCGCCTCGAACAGCGCCTGCTGGACCTCGGCGATCGCCGGCAGCGGGATCTCCACCGGCAGCACGTCGTCGAGCAGATGGTCGTCGCGCAAATAGGCGTGGGCGAGCACATAGTCGCCGATCGCCTGGCTCGGGCGCAGTCCGCCGCAATGGCCGATCATCAACCACACCTCGGGCCGGAGGACCGCGATGTGATCGCAGATGGTCTTGGCATTGGCCGGGCCGACACCGATGTTGACGAGGCTGATGCCGGTGCCGCCCTCGGCCATCAGATGGTAAGCCGGCATCTGGTGGCGGCGCCAATTGCCCGCGGCGATCTGGGCCTCCGCATCGGTCAGCTCACCGGGGCGGTAGAGCCCACCGGGGACCGAAAAGGCAGTGAAGGCGCTGTCCGCCCGCCGCAGCTCGCCAACCGCGAAGGCGACGAACTCGTCGACGTAGCGCACATAGTTGGTGAACAATACGAAGTGCTGGAAATGCTCGGGCGGAGTGCCGGTGTAGTGCTTGAGCCGGGCGAGGCTGAAGTCGGTGCGCGGCCCGTCGAACAGCGCCAGCGGGCGCGCGCTGTGCCGCGACAGGTCCCAGGCGCCGTCGGCGATCTCGTCGCCGATGTGGACCAGCTCGCTCGACGGGAACCAGCGCGACAGCTCCGAGGCGCCGACCTCGCCGAGCTCGATCTCGGCTCCGTCGAGGACGTAGGGATATGGGATTTCGCTGGACGACCGACCGACCGAGATATCGACAGCATAGTCGTGGACCAGATGCTCGAGCTGAACCCGCAGATATTCCTTCATCAGCGCCGGGCGGGCGATGCTGGTCGCGTAGATGCCGGGCTGGTTGAGCCGAGCGAACGCCCGCGGCGGCGCGCGGGGTTCGGCGGCGGGCTCATAGTCGATGCGCAGCTCCGGATAGGCAAAGCGCCCGTCCGCGCGCTCGGCGGGATCCGGCTTGGCTCCGCTGCTCACATAGTCGGCAAGCGCCTGGCGCAAGTTCGCCGCAGAGGTATCATAGATCTCGCAAAGCTGGTCGAGGATCGCCGGAATGTCGTCGGAACGAGTCATTCGCCTCTCGCTAGGCGGCATCGCCGGTGGTGGCAATGATCAGCTGGGCGGCGCCCGGGAAGCGGGAGCACTCGCGTTCATGCGCGCGTGCTCCCGGATCGCACCCGCTTGAACTCAGAAATTCACCCCCAACGACAGGAACACCTGCCTCGGGTTGCCGTAATATGCGGTCAGCACGCCTTCCCGGCCGAGGGCTGGGTCAAGCCCCGGCTGTCCGAACGGCACGGTGAACGGTGCAAGGTTATTGCCGACAAACTCGCCGGTGAGCAGGTTCTGACCGAGGAAGTTGTAGCCGGCGGTGATATACCGTTTGTCAGTAAGGTTCTTGGCGTGCAGACCGACAGTGAAACGGTCCCCTGGCGAGCGCCAGACGAGATTTGCGTCCCACAAGGCGAAGCCGGACTGATCCAGCTGAGGCGTACGCCACTCAAACTGTCGGCTCTTGCCCCGGTACGACACTGTGGTGTTGGCGTGCAGCCGGCCGCTTCCTACGGGAATCCCGTAGTCGACGGAGCCGCTGAGCGTCCACTTAGGTGTGTTCTGGATCTTGAAGAAATCTGCTGCGTCGACCTCGATTGCGCGCGGCAAGGGCGCTCCCGTCACCGGGTCAAATAGCGTGGTCGTGAGGAACTGCGTGTACTTCGCGTCGAGGTACCCGAGTGTCCCCGCCAATCGCAGCCGATCGTCGGCGGCGATCAAGCCATTGCCGACATCCGCCGTTGTTTCGAGTTCGACACCGTTGAACCGGGCCTTTCCGGCGTTCGTCGTGACTCCGATGAACGTCGGGAGACCGTTCAGGACGGTTCCGAATGACCCTGGAACTTGCACGTCCTGGTAGTCGGCTCGGAACAGCGCAAGCGCCCATGTCAGGCGTCGGCCAAGCGTCGAGCCCTTCCAGCCGAGCTCGTAGCTGTCGACCTTCTCGGGATCGAACGCCATGAAGTCAAAGAGCTCTTCGGCGTTGCAGGTCCCGCCCGTCGGGTTGCGGCAGGCTGTGCTCTGGCCGCGAGGATCGAAGCCGCCGCCTTTAAAGCCGCGCGAGTAGCTGGCATAGATATTATGGTCGCGGTTGGGCTTAAAGGCGATCGAGGCGCGCGGCGTGAATGCGGTGTCGGTGCGTTTGCCTTCGAAGTTTGAGGTGACGCCGTTGGTGCTCGCCGGAAAGCCGACGCCGAAACCGAACGGTGGAGCGCCGCCAAAGGTCGGTGAACCGCCGAAGATAAGGGTCTGGCGAAACACCTTCGAGTGGCGCTTGTCGTTGGTGTAGCGCCCGCCGATCGAAGCGCTGATCTGCTCGGTGATTTCATAGGTGAAGTCGCCGAAGACCGCCCAGGTCTTGGTGCCGACATCGCCCTGCGTCAGTGCCGTCAAACCGAAGTTGGGGATCGATGTGTAAAGCCGCACGTCGAACGCGGTGAACGCATCGGCGTTCAAATAATAAGCGCCGAGCAGCCCGGCGAGCGGGCCGCGCTCGATGACCGCCTGCACCTCCTGGCTGAACTGCTTGTTCTTGTAGATCGCCGGAACGTCGACATCGGTCGCCGGAAGAGCGTCGAAATCGATTGGTGTGTCGCTGCGGTCCTTGCGGTAGGCGGTGATCGATTTGAGCTTCAACCAGTCGTTGAGCCCGACCTCGCCGTGCAGAGCCGCGCCGCCGCCCTTGACCTTCTGCTTCGGGTCGAGGAGCGCGCCGCGGCTGTCGAATTCGTCATCGAGCACCGGCGCGCCGGACCGCAGCCCGGGGATCAGCCGGTGACCGCCGCGCGTGTTGCTGTAATCCCAGGTATAGTCGCCGGACAGTCGCAAGAAGGCGGTCTCGGCAGGCTCGAACTCGAGCGTCCCGCGCGCGGCGTAGATGTCCTTGTTGTAATTTTCCTGGCCGGTCGTGAGATTCTTGCCAAAGCCGCCGCGGCTCAGCCGGGCAAACGCGCCGCCGATCCGGAAAGCATCGCTGAGCGGCTGGGCGACGGAAAGAACGAGATCGGCCTGCTCGTCGGTGCCCAAATTGGCGCGCATTCTGAGCTCACGATCCCTGGGCAGCCGCCGGGTCACATATTTGACCGCTCCGCCAATGGTGTTGCGGCCGTAAAGCGTGCCCTGCGGGCCGCGCAGGATTTCGATCCGCTCGACATCGTAGATGTCGAGCAGGGCGCCCTGTGGCCGGTTGAGGTAGACGTCGTCGATGTAGATGCCGACGCCCTGCTCGAAGCCGGCGACGGGGTCCTGCTGGCCGACTCCGCGGATGAAGGCGGTCAGCGTCGTGTTGGTCCCGCGCGAGGTTTCCAGATTGACGTTGGGGGTGGTGTCGCTGACGTCGGTGATGTCGAGCGCGCCTTGGCGCTCGAGCTGCTCGCCCGAATAAGCGGTGACGGCGATCGGAACGTCGAGCAGGATTTCGTTGCGGCGCCGCGCCGTGACGACAATCTCGGGGTCGCTGGCGGCGGCGGCTTCCTCGGCCTTCTGCGCATCCGCCGGCGGCGCCGGCTCGGCCGTGGTCGCATCCTGCGCAAGCGCCGGCTGGGCGAGCATTAACGCCGCCAGGGCAATCGATCCGAGCAATGCGACGCGCGCGCTTTGCCAGTTCCCGCTTTGCTTGCTCCCCATGTCACTCTCCCCTGTCCGCGCGCTCGGATTTCAGTGATTGATACCGGGCCGCGGACGCGCTATTGAAACCTGAACCGACTTTCAACTTTACACAATCCGGGGATGCGAACAAGGGGGTTTGTGACAAATTCTGGTCATCCTGCGAAAGCCGCCGCGGCATCGCCCGCCCCGCCCCGCGCGCCCTCCTCGGCTGCAGTCCCGCCACACGACAAGGCGCCGCGCACCCCCCGTGGCGAGCGAACGCTGCGCAAGATCCTCACCGCGGCGCTCGAGGAGTTCGGCGAGGGCGGCTTTTCGGAAGCGTCGATCGTCGGCATCACCCGCCGCGCCAAGGTCGCTCTCGGCACCTTTTACACCTACTTCGACAGCAAGGAGGAAGTGTTCCAGGCGCTGGTCCGCGACATGTCGGGGCAGGTCCGCGACCATGTCGCACCGGCGCTCAGCGGGGCGACCGACAGCCTCGACCGCGAGCGCCGGGCGCTGGCCGCCTTCCTGCGCTTCGCCGCGACAAACAAGCAGGTCTACCGGATCATCGACGAGGCCGAGTTCGTCGACCCGCAGGGATTTCGAACTCATTATGAGACCACCGCCGAGCGGATCGCGGGGCGCCTCGCGGAAGCCGCCGATCGCGGCGAGCTGCGCAAGGATGAATCGCCGGTCGCTCACGAAGTCGTCGCCTGGGCGCTGATGGGCGCCAACGTGTTCCTCGGCCTCCGCTTCGCGGTCTGGGGGGAGCGCGACCCGGACGAGGTCGCGGCGATCACCAACCGCCTGCTCCGGCACGGCCTCGCCGCCCGCTAGATGCCCAACGATTCCCGACCCGCTCCGGCCAAGACGGCCAAGTGGAAAGCCCGCAACTGGACCAGCCGCGACGGGCTTAAGCTCTATTTTCGCGACTATGCGGGGAGCACCGAGCGGCCGCCGTTGCTGTGTCTGCACGGGCTGACCCGCAACTCGCGCGACTTCGAAGCCTTCGCCGACCGCCACGCCGGTCGCTTCCGGGTAATCGCCGTCGACTTTCGCGGCCGCGGCATGAGCCAGCGCGACCCGCAGCCCGGCCGCTATTTGCCGGTCACCTACGCCGCCGACATCCTGCAGCTGCTCGACGAGCTGGCGATCGATCGCGCGCTGTTCGTCGGCACCTCGCTCGGCGGCCTGGTGACGATGCTGGTCGCGGGCATACAGCCGCAGCGGATCGCCGGAGCAATCCTCAACGACGTCGGCCCCGAGCTCGACGATCGCGGGCTCGACCGGATCCGCAGCTACGTCGGCAAGCCGATACGGTTCAGCAACTGGGATCAAGCGGCCGACTATATCGCCGCGATCAACCGCAACTTGCCGGCGTCATACGAACCTGACGACTGGCGTCGAGCGGCGGGGCGCCTGTGCCGCGAGGACGGCGACGCCATCGTCTTCGACTATGACATGGCGATCGCCGAGCCGTTCAACCAGCCCAACGAAGCCGCGGCGTTCGACATGTGGCCGCTTTACCGGCGGCTCGGGCAGGGTCCGCTGCTGATCGTTCGGGCCGAGAACAGCGACCTCTTGTCGCGCGTGACCGCCAAGGCGATGCTCGACGCTGCTCCCGGTGCGCAGCTGGCGACCGTCCCGGGTGTCGGCCACGCACCCGAGCTGACCGAGCCGGCCGCGGTCGCGGCGATCGACGATTTCCTGGCCCGCTTCGCCAGTTGACCCTCGCCTGATCGAAGCCAGGTTGACGCTCGAAGAGTCGGCGTGGCAATCGCCATCCCGCTCGGGCGAGCGGGTGTAGCTCAATGGCAGAGCAGAAGCTTCCCAAGCTTACGACGAGGGTTCGATTCCCTTCACCCGCTCCACGCGCAGGCCGTCCCGGGGGACGGCCGAGCATGGAGCGCGCCAAGCGTCAGCGAAGCGGCGACACGCACAGGCTGTCCGGGGGACGGCCGAGCATGGAGCGCCCCCGCCTGCTGAACCGGCGACAACGAATAATTCAGCCGCTCCTCAACTGCCCGGCGTTACGAGCCTCCGGAAACTTCAAAAGGCTTCGTCGAATGCACAAGCTTCTGGCATTGGTTCTGGCCGCAACGGCCGTGCTGCCTCTGCCGAATATTTCGGCGGCGGACGCCCAGCCGCGAGCCTATGCGGCGCCGCGCATCGACCAGCTCCGCGCCGGCCGCTTCCTGGTCACCGTGTTCGAGGGCGCCCCGGCGGACGAATGGAACGCTCGCAACAGCTTGTCGCGGGGCATTCGGGTGTTCGAAAGACCGCGCCGCTCGACCTTTGCCGCGGTCGCCGCGCAGGAGATTTTCGAGTTCGACATGAAGGCGCGCGGCGGCCCCATCAACAAAATCGACATGGAGATCGTCAGCCACGAAATCGAAAGCTTGGTCGCTAGCCGCTACGGCGGCTTCAATCTCGCCGCCTTCGAGCAGAAGGAAGCCGAGATGCTGACCCATTACGCGCGGTTCCGCGGGATGTCGGTGGGCGAGACCGTCGCTCGAATGCGCGCCGCCCGCCCGTTCGCCGAGCGCTGGCTGGCCCAGAACCGCGACGTGATCCGCACCCTCGTGAGCTACAGCTTCCCGCGCTACCGGCAGCGCTAGATCCCGCCCGGCACCACCTCGATCCCGGCGTCCGCAAGCCTCCGGTCGAGATCCTCGGCGCAGGCTTCGGCGATCGCTTCGTCTTCGGAGCGGACGACGAAATTGGCCCCGTAGCGGCCGTCCCTCAAAAACGGATAACTGCCGACCGACACGCCCGGATGCCGGCCCTCGGTCTCGCGCAGCAGCTCGGCGACGTCGCTCTCGGCGGCAAAGGCGCCGAGCGTCACCGAGACCATTGGCCGGCCGCCTTTGAGCGTTCCGTCGAGCGCCTCGAGCATGCTTGCGGCGATGTGCGGCACTCCGGCAAGGATGTAGATGTTGCCGATCTTGATTCCCGGCGCTCCCGAGGTCGGGTTGGGGATCAGCTCGGCGCCTTGCGGCACTCGCGCCATCCGCAGCCTCGGCTCGCTGAGCCCGCCGCGCTCGCGGTAATAATCCTCGAGGATCTTCCGTGCGTCTGGGTGGACGATCACCGGCACGCCCAGCGCCGCGGCGATCGAGTCGACCGTGATGTCGTCGTGGGTCGGGCCGATGCCGCCGGTGGTGAACAGATAATCGCAAGCGTCCCGAAGCGCGTTGACCGTGTCGGCGATCCGCTTCGCGTCGTCGGGCACGATCCGCACCTCGGCGAGGCGGATTCCCTGCGCGTTGAGCCAGGTCGCAACCTGGGCGACGTTCTTGTCCTGGGTCCGGCCGGACAGGATTTCGTCGCCGATCACGGCCAGCGCCGCGGTCCACTGCTTCGGCTCGGATTGCATCCAACCTCCGGTTCGACTTCGGCGCCTGAAATGCCTATTTAGGAGCCATGACCGAATATATCACCGTCTCCCAAGACGACCGGGTCGAGGCGCGCAGCGGAGTCATCAAGCTCCACGGCCCCGAGGGTTTCGCGGGCATGCGCGCCGCCGGCCGGCTCGCCGCCTCGATCCTCGACGCGCTGGCCCCGCACGTCGTTCCCGGAGTGAACACCGGCGAGCTCGACCCGATCGTCCATCGGCTGACGCTGGAGGGCGGCGGGGTACCGGCGACGCTCGGCTACCGCGGCTACACCAAGAGCTGCTGCATCTCGATCAACCATGTCGTCTGCCACGGCATCCCGGGCGACAAAGCGCTCAAGGATGGCGACATCGTCAACATCGACGTGACCCCGATCGTCGACGGCTGGCACGGCGACACCAGCCGCATGTATTTGGTCGGCGACGTACCGCTCAAAGCGCGGCGACTGGTCGACGTCACCTACGAGTGCCTGATGCTTGGGCTCGAGCAGGCCAAGCCCGGCAATCGCCTCGGCGACATTTCCAGCGCCATCCAGCGCCACGCCGAGTCGAACCGCTACAGCGTAGTCCGCGATTTCTGCGGCCA
>JBPCQE010000100.1:0-3305 GCA_050998435.1 Sphingomicrobium sp.
GCCCGCGACCCCGCGCACGCCGCCGAGCTCTACAAGGCCGGCGTCACGGATGCCGTCCCCGAAACTCTTGAGGCGTCGCTGCAACTCGCCGAAGCGGCGCTCGTCGACCTCGGCGTCGCGATGGGGCCGGTGATCGCCTCGATCCACGAGAAACGGGCTCAGCTCCAGGCCGAGATCAGGGAGGAAGCGGAGATGGCGGAGCCGCCGCGGCTCGGCGGGCGCCGTTTGCGGGACTCGGCGCCGCAGGGCTAGGCGGCGACTTTCTCCAGCGCGCCGCGGACGGCGGTCAGCGCTTCTTCGGCCTTCGAGCCGTCGGGTCCGCCGCCCTGGGCCATGTCGGGACGGCCGCCGCCGCCCTGCCCGCCCAGCGCCGCGACCGCCGCCTTGACCAGCTCGACCGCGTTGACCTGGCTCACAAGGTCGTCGGTGACTCCGATTGCGACGCTGGCCCGGCCGTCGTTGACCGCGACCAGCGCGGCGATGCCTGATCCGACCCGCTGCTTCATGCTGTCGACCGCGGCGCGGAGGCCCTTGGGGTCGAGGCCTTCGACGACCTGGCCGAGGAACGCGTGGCCGCCGACTTGCTCGGGAGCGGCCGCCTCCGACTTGGCGCCGCCACCGGTGGCCAACGCCTTCTTCGCCTCGGCGAGCTCGCGCTCGAGGCGCTTGCGGTCTTCGACCATGGCCGAGACCCGCGCCGGCACCTCGTCGGGGGATGCCTTGAGCAGCGCCGCCGCTTCGCGTAGTCGGGCCTCGCGCGTCGTCAGCCACTGTCGCGCCGCCTCGCCGGTCAGCGCCTCGAGGCGTCGGACGCCCGACGCCACCGCGCCCTCGCTGATGATCTTGAACAATTGGATGTCGCCGAGCGCGTCGACGTGGGTGCCACCGCACAGCTCGACCGAATAATCGACCTCGACGTTGCGGCCCATCGACAGCACTCGGACTTCGCCGCCGTATTTCTCGCCGAACAAGGCCATCGCGCCGGCCGCGATCGCCTCGTCGTGGCTCATCAGGCGGGTCGTCACCGCCTGGTTGGAGCGGATCTGCGCATTCACCTCGGCCTCGATCACGGTGATGTCGTCGGGTGACAAGGCCGCCGGATGCGAGAAATCGAACCGCAGCCGGTCCGGAGCGACCAGGCTGCCTTTCTGGGTGACATGATCGCCGAGCCGGTGACGAAGCGCGGCGTGCAGGAGGTGGGTCGCGCTGTGGTTGGCGCGGACCCGATCGCGGCGCTCGCTGTCGACTTTCTGGTGGACGATGTCGCCGACCTTGAGCTGGCCCGTCGCGATGGTTGTCATCAGCGCGTTGAGCCGCCCCAACGGCTTCGACGTGTCGTCAACATCCCCTTGGAAACCATTCAAGGACGTCAGCTTTCCGGTATCGCCTATTTGGCCGCCGCTCTCCCCATAGAAGGGGGTTTGGTTGAGCAGGACCTGCACTTTTTCTCCGGTTTTGGTGCTGTCGACGCGCTGTCCGTGTTTGACCAAGGCCAGCACCACCCCTTCCGCTTCGGCGCCGGCATAGCCGGTGAATTCGGTCGCCCCATGCTCCTCGGCGAGGTCGAACCAGATGTCGTCCGACGCCCGGTCGCCCGAGCCCTTCCAGGCGGCGCGGGCGGCGGCCTTCTGCCCGGCCATCGCCTGCTCGAACCCGGCGGTGTCGACCTTGAGCTGCTTTTCGACCAGCGCCTGCTCGGTGAGGTCGAGCGGGAAGCCGTACGTGTCGTAGAGCTTGAACGCGGTCTCGCCGGGCAGAGTGCCGCCCGGCGGCAGCGCGGCGGTCGCCTCGTCGAGCAGCTTCAAGCCGTTGACCAGCGTCTGGTGGAAGCGCGTTTCCTCCTGCTGGAGGACCTGCTCGAGCAGCGGCTGGGCCCGGACTAGCTCGGGGTGAGCGGCGCCCATCTCCGCGACCAAAGCCGGCACCAGCCGGTGCATCAGCGGCTCTTCCGATCCGAGCAGATGCGCATGGCGCATCGCCCGGCGCATGATCCGCCGAAGCACGTAGCCGCGGCCCTCGTTGGCCGGCAGAACGCCGTCGGCGACCAGGAAGCCCGAGGCGCGCAAATGGTCGGCGATCACCCGGTGACTGGCCTGCCGCTCGCCTTGCGCCTTCGTCCGCGTCAGCTCCTCGCTCGCGGCGATCAGTCCCTTGAACGTGTCCGTGTCGTAATTGTCGTGGACGCCCTGGAGCACCGCGGCGATGCGCTCGAGGCCCATGCCGGTGTCGATCGACGGCCGCGGCAGGTCGCCGACGATGGCGTCGTTCTCCTGAAGGAACTGCATGAAAACGAGATTCCAGATCTCGACGAAGCGGTCGCCGTCCTCGTCGGCGGAGCCCGGCGGCCCGCCCGCAAGCTGCTCGCCATGGTCGTAGAAGATCTCCGAGCACGGACCGCTGGGGCCATCGGGGCCCATCGCCCAGAAATTGTCCTTGGTCGCGATCCGGATCAGCCGGTCGTCGGGCAGCCCGGCGATCCGCCGCCACAAATCGAACGCCTCGTCGTCGGTGTGATAGACGGTGACCGTCAGCTTCTCGGCGGGCAGGCCCCACTCTTTGGTCAGAAGACTCCAGGCGAGCTCGATCGCGCGGTCCTTGAAATAATCGCCGAACGAGAAATTGCCGAGCATCTCGAAGAAGGTGTGGTGGCGAGCGGTGTAGCCGACATTGTCGAGGTCGTTGTGCTTGCCGCCGGCGCGGACGCATTTCTGGCTGCTGGTGGCGGTCGTGAACGGCCGCGTCTCGAGCCCGGTAAAGACGTTCTTGAACGGCACCATGCCGGCGTTGACGAACATTAAGGTCGGATCGTTGTGCGGGACCAGCGGCTCCGAGGGCACGCGCGCATGCCCGGCCGCCTCGAAATAATCGAGGAACGAGCGGCGGATGTCGTTGGTCGAGGTCATCTCGAGCCGAGATGTAAATGCCCTGCTGCACTGCGGCAAGGCGGCGCGTTGAAGGCTCTGCCCGTCCTAGGTCGTTTCTTCTCTTGCGGGCGCCAGCACCGCGCTTGCCGCCTCGAGCGGCCGGTCCAGATCGAGCTTCTCGACGACGGACACGGCATCCCCGAAACCGGCGCCGCAGAAAGTCGGAACTCCACTGGCTTCGATTTCCTCGAGCAGGCCCCCCTCCGGTCCCGACCGGCAGGTGCCGTCGACATCGCGGATGATGACGGCCGCGACGCGCTGCCGGAAGTCCTTCACGACCTGGGCGTAAACGGAAACATCGCGTTGCCCGTTGTCGCCGATCAGCAGGAACCGCAGGCGAGGGTAGAAAGCGAGGACGGTCTCGATTGCCGCCAGCTTGTG
>JBPCQE010000114.1:0-4080 GCA_050998435.1 Sphingomicrobium sp.
ACATACGGGGCTGGAAGTGAGTGTAATGCGGCTTGTTGTCGCGCTTCCACAGCCGCGTGAAGACTCCGAGGATGCGGGTGTTGCGCTGCGCTGCGAGCGCCCAATAAGCGCGCTCGAACGTCTCCCCCTGCGCCGTCGCCGCCATGTAGCGGTCGATCATGGCGCGCTCGATCGCTGCCGGCACGTCCCGGCGCGCGTCCTCGAGCACGGAGGCGAGGTCGTAAGCCGGGTGCCCGGCACGGGCGTCTTGGAAATCGAGCAGGCCGACGTGGGCGATGCCGTCGCGGCCGCCGATCAGCATGATGTTCTCGGCGTGGTAGTCGCGAAGGATCGTCACCGGGCCCAAGCCATCGGAAGCAACCGGTTCAAGCGCTTCGATCCATGCGGCGCGATAGCCATCGAGGTCGACGGCCAGCCCCAGCGCCGGGCAATACCAGTCGGTGAACAGCTTGAGCTCGTCGAGCCACTGGTCGAGCCCGTGCGCCGGCAGGCCGGGCATCGGCGGGTGCCGGTGGAGATGGATGAGGACGTCGGTCGCCAGCTGATAGAGCTCGCGCTCGCGCTCCGGGTCTTCATCCAGCGTCTCGCGAAGCCGGGCATCGCCGAAATCGGCGAGCAGCAGTAGCCCCTTGTCGAGGTCGTGGGCGATGATCTCCGGAGCGCTCAGGCCGGTCGAAGACAGCCATTGGGCGACCGCAGCGAACGGCCGCGGGTCCTCGTGGGGTGGCGGAGCGTCCATCAGCACCGCCGCGCGGCCCTCGCCAATCACTCGGAAATAGCGGCGGAACGAGGCGTCGCCCGCTAGTGGCTCGATCCGCGCCCCGGCCCAGCCGCACGCTTCCAGGAAGCGCGGCGCATCGGCGGGCGGAATCATCGGGGCGGCCATCTTCCTTCCCATGCCGGGGGCACTTGGGCTGTCAAGCGCCGTGCGCCGCCTTCGGCGAAGTCGAGCGACATCCGGAGCGCGTTCGGCCAGGCCTCGTCCCCGGCGCGCTCGGGCCACTCGACCAGCAGGATCGCATCGCCGGCGGCATCGAGGCCCAGCTCCGCAAGCTCGGAGCGATGCTCGAGCCGGTAGAGATCGACGTGCCAGGCCGGCGGATCCAGCGTCTCATAAGGCTGGACGAGAGCGAAGCTGGGGCTCGGAACCTCGTCCAAATGGCCGAGACCGGCGAGGAAGCCGCGGACCAGCGTCGTCTTGCCGACCCCGAGCGGCCCCGACAGCGCAATCACGTCACCGGACCGGGCGCTCGACGAGAGTTGCCGGCCGAAAGCAACTGTCTCCTCTTCTGCATTGAAAATCATGGAGAACCGCGCGGCACCGTCAAAGTGACCGTGGTTCCCTTCGATTTCTTCGACACCAGCTCGACCGTGCCGCCGTGCGCGTCGACGAACTGGCGGGTGAGCGGCAGGCCGAGGCCGAGCGCCGCCTCGCCGCGCACTCCCGCCTCCTCGACCCGGTCGAAGCGGTTGAAGACGCGCGGCAGGTCCGCCTTGGCAATGCCCGATCCGTTGTCGCTGATCTCGATCACAGCCCGCTCGTCGTCCCCTTCGGCCTTGATCGCGATCCGGCCCTTGCGGTCGGTGTAGGCAATCGCGTTGTGGAGCACGTGCTCGATCGATTCGCGCAGCCGCCGCGCATCGCCGATGACGAACCCGGTCGAGGCGTGGATGTCGCTGGTCAGCTTCTGCGCTTTTTCGGCCGCTCGCGGCTGGGCGGTTTCGACCGCCGCCCGGCAAAGGCCGGCGAGGTCGACCCGCTCGCGCTCCAGATTGATGCCGCGGGTGTCGCCGGTGGTCAGGTCGAGCACGTCGTCGACCAGCTTGGCGAGCCGCCCGGACGATTCGACGATCGCGCTGACATAATCCTTGGCCGCCGGAGTCAGCTTGCCCGCGTAGCCCTCCGAAAGCATCTCGGCGAATCCGCCGATCGAGGTCAGCGGAGTGCGCAGCTCATAGCTCATGTTGGCGACGAAGTCGGTTTTGACCCGGTCGGCTTCCTCGAGCGCTGCGGCGCGTTCGCGCAAAGCCGCCTCGATCCGCGTCGAATCGGTGACGTCGACCATCGTGAACAGCGCATTGCCGTCCGGCAGCGGAACCGCGGCGAATTCGAAATGGCGGCCATCCGTCATCGAGATCCGCCCGCCGGCCGACTCCCGCTTGCTGGTCGTCTGGCGCACCTGCTCGCGAACCTGCGCGGCGGCGGTCGGATTGACCAGCTTGCGCGCCATCGCCGGGACCAGCTCGTCGACCCGCGGGTGCTCGCCCAGCCAATCTTCGTCGAGGTCCCAGACCTGGCAGAAACGGCGGTTCCACAGATAGAGCCGGCCATCGCTGGCGAACACGCTGATCGCCTCGAACAGATTGTCGAAAGTCGCCGCTCGGACCCGAAGCAGAGTGTCGCGGGCCGACGCCAGGCGGACCTGTTCGGTGCGGTCCTCGAGGAACAGGCGCAGACCGCCGTCGGGGAGCGGCTGGGCGACGACCCGCAGATGGTCGCCATTGGCCAGCATCCATTCTTCCTCGATGACTTCTTCGGGGCTGCTGAACCAGCCGCGCCGCTCGTCCTTCCAGGCCGGAAAGTCGCGCGTTTCGGGCAATCGGTGGTTGTCGCGCATGCGCTCGAGCACACGGTCGAACTCGGGGCGCTCGGCGAGCCAGTCGGTGTCGATCTGGGCCATTACCGCGAACGGCTGGTTGAAGAAGCTGAGCGATCGGTCGGCATCGAACTGCGCCGCTCCGGCAGTCATCCGATCGGCCAGCTCGCGCTGCGATTCGATGTGCCGGGCAAGCTCGAAGCGCGCGTCCTCGAGGTCCTGGATATCGATCGCGAAGCCGGCGACAGCCCGGGTCGGGAGCGGCACGTTAACGATCCGCAGCATGCGCCGCTCGCCACGCAAAATCGCCGCCTGGTTGCGCGACTGGATCTTGCCGATCTCGAGCGCCTTGAGCGCGGCGGCGCGCGCGCCATTGTCGCCCGGCTCGTCGATCAGCTCGATGCCCTTGGCAATGACTTCGGCCGCGTCGCGCGCCTCGACGGCGTCGACGAACGCGCTGTTGACCAGGCCGAGTTTGAGGTCCGGTCCGCGGTACCACATCGGAAACGGCGCCGACTCGATCAGATGGGTCAGCGAATCCAGCGCTCCTTCGGTCTGGCGAAGCCGCAGCGAAAGCGTCGAGCGTTCCTCCTCGCTGGCGCTGGTGTCGAACAGCCAGAGCAGCAGCGTTCCGGGCGGCTCGGGCGGTGGGGCCGGGCCGCCGCGGACATCGAACACCCGCCGCGATCCCGCCGCACGCACCTTGCGCTCGACCCGCTCGCAGGCGATCGAGGCAGCCTCGACGTCGGCAAGCAGCGCCTCGAGATCCGCTTTCTCGATGCCGATATCGTCACCGGCGAGATCGGCGAGCCTGGCCGGCGCCCGATCCATTCCAAGCTCGCGCAGAAGGTTCTGGTCGGCTTCGATGCGGCCGTCCGGATGGACCAGCAACGGGCGGGCTGGAGCGACCTCGAGCAAGCTCGCCATGGAGCGGGCGGAGTCGAGAACCGAGCCGGCGCGGGCCAGGCGCCGCGCGGCGAGCACCGAAAGAGCCACCGCGACGAGGATCCAAAGCGCGGCGAGCGCGATTGCGATCAGGCTAGCGCCCGTCAGCTCGCTCATCGTCCCCGCCGCCCCTTCATGACCAAGTCATAGGATGCAAGGTCGGCGGCGTTAAAGCGAAAATGACCCCAATGGCCCGATTGCTGGCTACCAAAAGCAAAAGGCCGCCCCCGAAGGAGCGGCCTTGGCATTTTGTGATGACTAATAACTTCGCGCGTCAGCCACGCTCGCCGCTTGCGGGAGGCGGCGGTGGCGGCGGTGGCGGCGGCGGCGGTGGCGGCGGGCACATATCCGTCGCCAGGATCACCGATCCGTCCGGGCACGTCTGCATCGCCGGAGCAGCCGGCGCGGGTGGCGGAGGCGGCGGGAGATCCACTACCGGTGCAACTGCCCGGCCACCGAACCTGAAACCGATGCCGGCCATCAACTGGTGACGCCTGAGATCAACCCCGTCAGGATCGTCAATCTCGCCAGAGAAAAC
>JBPCQE010000137.1:0-3275 GCA_050998435.1 Sphingomicrobium sp.
GGCCGAGATCGAGGCGCTGGCGCCCGAGGCCGGCGAGGAGCCCAGGATCGCCGAGGAACGAGCGGCGATGCAGGCCGGGGCCAGGGCGGGCGAGGCGCTTGCCGGCCTCGACGAATTGCTCGGCGGCTCGGACGGTGCGCTTGCAAAATTGCGGCTCGCGGCCCGGCGGATCGAGCGCGGCGCGGCCGACCACCCATTGCTCGCCGAAGCTCTGGCGGCGCTCGATCGGGCGTTGATCGAGGCCTGCGAGGGCGAGGACAGGATCGCCCGCGCGGCCGAGGCGCTGGCGTTCGATCCGGCGCGGCTGGAAGCGGTCGAGGCGCGGTTGTTCGAAATCCGCGCGCTGGCCCGCAAGCACCGGGTCGAGGCCGACGCGCTCAATGCCCTCGGCGAGCAGATGCGCGGCCAGCTGGCCCTGATCGAGCAAGGCGGCGAGCGCATCGCCCGGCTCGACTCCGAGCTACTAGCCGCGCGCGAGGCCTATGGCCGGGCGGCCGACGCCCTGAGCGCGGCGCGGCACGCAGCCGCAATGACGCTCGATGAGGCGGTCGCGGCGGAGCTCGGTCCGCTGAAACTCGATTCGGCGCGCTTCCGGACCGCAATCTCCCCGACGGAAGCCGGCCCCTCGGGCACCGACCGAGTCGAGTTCGAGGTCTCGACCAACCCCGGCGCTCCATTCGGCCCGCTGACCCGAATCGCCAGCGGCGGCGAGCTGTCGCGGTTCATCTTGGCGCTGAAGGTCGCGCTGGCCGAGGCCGGCACCGCCTCGACGATGATCTTCGACGAAATCGACCGCGGCGTCGGCGGAGCGGTGGCGAGCGCGATCGGCGAACGGCTGGCCCGGCTGGCGCAAGGCTCGCAGGTGCTCGTCGTCACGCACTCGCCCCAGGTCGCGGCGCGGGCGACGCATCATTACCGCATCGAGAAATCGCACGGGCCGGAAGGGACGCGGACGCTCGTCCGTCGGCTGGACGAGTCCGAGCGGCGCGAGGAAATCGCCCGGATGCTGTCGGGCGCGGCGGTCACCGACGAGGCCCGCGCCCAGGCGGCTCGGCTTCTGGAAGCGGCGTGACGGTTTTTGTCGCGCTGCTTCGAGCGGTGAACGTCGGCGGGACGGGCAAGCTGCCGATGGCCGAGCTCAAGCGCATCGCCGAGGAGCTCGGTTTCGGAAGCCCGCGCACTTTCATCGCCAGCGGCAACCTCCTCTTCACCAGCAGCAAGAGCGAGGCGACGGTCCGGGCCGCCCTCGAAAAGCGTCTGGCCGAGCACATGGGCAAGCCGGTCGCGGTGATGGTCCGAACCGCCGCCGAGATGGCCGCGGTCGCGAGTGCCAACCCGTTCCCCGAAGCGCCCGGCCGGCGAGTGCTGGCGACCTTCCTGCACGAAGCGCCGCCGAGGAATGCGCTCGACGAAGCCAGGGGGCTCGAAGGCGAGCGGCTGGCGCTCGGCAACCGCGAGATCTACGTCGACTATTGCGGCCCCTTGCTCGGCCGCTCCAAGCTCCGAATCCCCGCCGTGGCCACGGGCACCGCGCGCAACATGAACAGTGTCGCCAAGCTCGCCGAGATGGCTAAGGAGCTGGCCTTGTTGGAGGACGAATGACGCGCGAGACTCCGGTCGGGCTTCGGTTCGGGGACGAGGAGCTGGAGGGCGTGCTGGTGGCGCGCCGCGACAGCGCCCGCCGGCCGGGCGTGATCCTGTTCCCGACCGTGATGGGGGTTTCCGACCTCGAGCTCGGCTTCGCACGGCAGCTCGTTCACTTGGGCTACACTGGCTTCGTCGCCGATTTGTTCGGCAAGAAATTCCGCGGCGCCCCGCGCGAAGTCATGATGGACGAGCTGAAGCGGCTGCGCGGCGACCGTTCGAGCCTTCGTCTGCGGCTTCTCGCCGTGCTCGAAAGCGCGCGTGCGCAGGCGGCGATCGAGTCCGACCGGATCGTCGCCATCGGCTATTGCTTCGGCGGCCAGTGCGCTTTGGACCTGGCTCGAAGCGGCGCCGAGATCGCCGGAGTCGCCAGCTTCCACGGCCTGCTCGAGCCGCCCGGCCTCGAGCCCCAACCGATCAGTGCCAAGGTTTTGGTCTTTCATGGTTGGGACGACCCGATGGCGCCGCCCGAAGCGGTGGTCGCATTGGGCCATGAGCTGACCGAAGCCGGCGCCGACTGGCAGATCCACGCCTTCGGCAACGTCGCTCACGGCTTCACCAACCCCGGCGCGACGGGCGCGGTCCCTGGCGTCGTCTACAACGAACTTGCCGCCGAGCGGTCGTGGACCTCGCTGATCAGCTTCCTCGAGGAATTGTTTGGCTGAAATGGCGGCCAAGCTGACCGAAGCCGAGGCGGCCGAGCGGCTGGCGGACCTGGCGGAGGCGATCGCTCGCCACGACCGGCTGTATCATGATCAGGACGAGCCAGAGATCGGCGACGCCGAATATGACGCGCTGGTGCGCGAGAATGCAGCGCTCGAAGCGCGGTTCCCGAAGCTGGTTCGCGCCGACTCGCCGTCCAGGCGGCTCGGGGCGTCGCCGAGTTCGCCTCTGGCCAAGGTCGCCCACGCACGCCCGATGCTCAGCCTCGAGAATGCCTTTTCCGCGGGCTCGGTGACCGAGTTCGTCGCGCGCGTTCGCCGCTTCCTGTCGCTGTCGCAGGACGAACAAGTGGCGATGACCGCCGAGCCCAAGATCGACGGCCTGTCCTGTTCGCTGCGCTACGAGGCCGGCGAGCTGGTGCTCGCGGCGACTCGCGGGGACGGCGCGGTCGGTGAGGACGTGACCCCCAACGCGCGCACCATCGCCGACATTCCGCAGCGCATCGCCGCCGCTCCCCACATCCTCGAGGTGCGCGGCGAGGTGTTCATGTCGAAAGCCGATTTCGCCGCGCTCAATGAGCGCCAGGAAGTGGCCGGCGGAAAGATCTTCGCCAATCCGCGCAACGCCGCCGCCGGCTCGCTTCGCCAGAAGGACCATGGTGTCACCGCGGTGCGCCCGCTGCGCTTTCTCGCCCACGGCTGGGGCGAGCTGTCGGCGCCGCTGGCCGCGACCCAGCTCGAAGCGATGCAGGCGATCGCGCGGTTCGGCCTGCCGGTCAGCGACTTGTTCAAGCGCTGCGCAAGCATCGACGAGATGCTGGCTCATTATGCGGCGATCGAAACCGGCCGCGCCGACCTTCCGCATGACATCGACGGTGTCGTCTACAAGGTCGACCGAATCGACTGGCAGGAGCGGCTCGGCCAGGTCGCTCGCGCGCCGCGCTGGGGGCTCGCGCACAAATTCCCCGC
>JBPCQE010000158.1:0-4324 GCA_050998435.1 Sphingomicrobium sp.
GCGCTCGGCCGCCTGGCTCTTCTGGCGCTCGATCGCCTGGCCGAGCCGCGCTTCGGCATCGCTTTGGCGCTTGCGCCATTCGCTTTGCTCGCGGCCGGCGGCGCCGAGGCGCTCGCGGTCGGCGGCGGTCTCGCGCGCCCGGGTCGCGGCTTCGGCGCGCTTGTCGGCGACCGCGCCCGCCGCTTCGCCAGCGCTAGCGCGGGCCCGCTCCAGCTCTTCCTCCAAGGCGGCTGGATCGGGCAACGTCGCAAGCGCCGCCTCGGCAGCCTTGACCGACTCCGCGGCCGCCTCGAGGACCGGGTCGAGATCGCCGAGCCGCTGGTCGAGCCCAGTGCGCTGCGCGTCCAGGCGCTCGATCGCCGCGGCGGCGCTGTCGCCGGCGCGCGTTGCTTCGCGAGCCTCCTGCTCGGCCTGGGATGCCGCCGAACGCGCCGCTTCGCCCTCGGCTCGAAACCGCTCGACCTGTTGGGTCGCCGAATCGCGCTCCTGCTCCGCTTCGGCGAGTGATTGCTCGAGCGCGTGCAGTTCGCTCGCCAGCTCGGCCAGACGGTTCGAGCGGATCAGGCGCTCGGCCGCCGCCGCTCCGCCGCCGGTCGAGACGAAGCCGTCCCAACGGCGAAGCTGGCCGTCGCGAGTCACCAGCCGCTGCCCGACAGCGAGCGGTTGGCCCTGGTCCGTGTCGCACACACCGACCTGCAGAAGGCGGCGCTCAAGCTCGGGCGGGGTTTTCACATGGTCGGCAAGCGGAGCCAGGCCCTCAGGCAAGGCCGGATCGTCAGGTGACGGCGCGCTTCCCTGCCAGCGGCGCGGCGCGTCGCCGCCGATCGCCGCATCGACATCCTCGCCGAGCGCAGCCGCGAGCGCTCGCTCGAATCCGGGCTCGGCGGCGAGGCTGGCGATCGCCGCTCCGCCGCCATGGTCGAGCGCTCGAGCAAGCGCGTCATGCTCGGAGCGGGCGGCGGAAAAGGTCGCACGAGCGGCGGCGAGCGCGCTTTCGGCCGCGTCGCGCCGATCGGCGGCGGCGGCTCGTCCCTGCTCGGCTTCGACGCGCCGCGCATCGGCGTCGGCCAACGCCTGGGCGGCCGCCTTGGCCCTCCGCTCGGCCTGTTCGAGCGCCTCCGACTGCTCGCTGCCATCGCCGAGCGCTTTCAGCTGGTCCGCAAGCCGCGCCCGCTCCTGCTCGGTGCGTGCAAGCTGGGCCTGCGCGGCCTCGAGCGCCGCCTCGGCAACCCGGCGCTCGGCGCGCATCGCCGCCTGGCGGGCGAGCAATTCGGCGAGCGCCGCCTCGGCATCGCGCGACGCGGCTTCGAGCTTGCCGAGCTCGGCGCCGATCCGAGCGGCGATGGCTTCGGCGTCGACCAGCCGCCGGTCGATCGTGCCGCGCTCCTCCTCGAGCTGGGCGATGGCTTGCGCGGCATCGCGCTGCAGCGCTTCCTCGCGGGCGATGTCGGCGGCGAGCGACGAATCGAGCCGCTCCAGCTCGTCGAGGCGGCGGATGACCGTGTCGCGCCGGGCCCGGGCGGAGGCCAATTGGTGGGCGAGGTTGAGCGCCGAATCCCGCGCGTCGCCGAGCTCGCTGCGCCGCTCGGCGAGCAGGGCGCCCGCCTGCTGCTGCTTCGACTGGGCGTCGGCGACGACTTTCTGGAGGCTCGCCACTTGCTCGCCGGCTGCATTGGCCTCCTGGCCGGCGCTTTCGGCGGAGCGATCGGCCTCGACCCAGCGCGCGTGGACCAGCCGCGCCTCGACGCTTCGGATCTTGTCGCTCAACTGGCGGTAGCGCTCGGCCGCCCGAGCCTGCCGGCGAAGCGCCCCGGCGCGGGCGTCCTGCTCGGCGAGGATCTCGGCCAGTCGGGCGAGATTGGCCTCGGTCGCCCGAAGCTTCTGCTCGGCGTCCTTGCGGCGCGCGTGCATGCCGGCGATCCCGGCCGCTTCCTCGAGCATCTGGCGGCGCTCGGTCGGCTTGGCGGCAATTACCGAGCCGATCCGGCCCTGGCTGACCAGCGCCGGCGAGTGGGCGCCGGTCGCGGCGTCCGCGAACAGCAGAGCGACGTCCTTGGCGCGGACGTCGCGGCCGTCGATCCGGTAGGCGGAGCCGGCGCCGCGCTCGATTCGCCGGGTGACCTCGCTTTCCTCGCCGCCGCCGTCGCCGTCGCGATCGCGCTCGACGAGGATCGAGACCTCGGCGAAATCGCGTTGCGGGCGGGTCGCGGTGCCGGCGAAGATCACGTCTTCCATGCCGCCGCCGCGGAGCGACTTGGGGCTGCCCTCGCCCATCGCCCAGCGGATGGCTTCGAGCAGGTTCGACTTGCCGCAGCCGTTGGGGCCGACGATCCCGGTCAGCCCCGGCTCGACCCGCAACTCGGCCGGCTCGACGAAGCTCTTGAAGCCGCTGAGCTTCAGCCGCCGGATCTTCAAGGCAAGGCTCTCCTTACGCTCCCGTCACTCGCCCAGCGCGTCGCGGAGCTTTGGTTCCAGAAGCTTCCATGCCGCGGCATTCTCGACCAGCTCGCCGTTGATGGTGAAGGTCGGAGTGCCCGGGAAATTCGGGATCTCGCTGGTCGCGTCGCTGGTCATCTGAACCAGCCGGTTGATCTCGGCCTGGTCGGTCAGGCAGGTGGAGCTCTTGGCCGACGGCAGGCCGCGCATCGCCGCCCACTGCTGGAACCCTGCGGCCTTGGCGATCTCGAGGAACTGCCGGTCGGGCCCCAGCGTCGTCAGCGCCTGCTGCTGCTCGGGCGGGATCGCCTGCAGCCGGTTGAGCCAGTTGGGCTGGTCCGTGAACATCGCTCGGGTCAGCGGGAAGAAGCCCTTGGCCCCGTTGCAGCGCGTAATCAGCGCCCCGGCGAGGTCGAACGGGTCGCGAACATAGTTGCGGAATTCATAGGTGACCCGGCCGCTTTTCACATAATTGTCGATCAGCGGCGGGACCCCGACCTCGTCGAACTCGCGGCAATGCGGGCAGGTCAGCGAGCCGTACTCGACAAGCTTCACCGCCGCATTCGGGTTGCCCATCATGAACCCACCGGCCGCAGTCTGGGTGACGACCTGCGCCCAGTCGCCGCCCTGAGGCGGAGCGACCGCCTCGACCTTGGACGTCGGACCGCTTGATTCCTTGCCTTTGTCGCCGTTGCACGCGGCGCTTGCGAACATTGCCGCGGCGGCGGCGAGAAGATGGGTGCGCTTCATCAGATCATTCACTCCGGATGATGACTGGGACGGGATTGTCTTCGGGCGAGTCGATCGTGGGCGGACCGCCGCTCGAATCCAGCCTCGCGGCCAGCGATTCAAGGCAGGCGCGAAGCTCGGGATCGGCGATCTGGCGAAGGCCCTCGCCAAGTTCTTTGGGAACAGCTCGAAGCTCGGGCCGCTTGACCGGCTCCGGCGGCGCCGGCGGACGGCCCTGGCGGAACACCAGCCGGTTGACCGCCTCATAACCGAAAAAGCGGTTGACCCGCTCGACGATCAGCGGGGTCAGATGCTGCATCAGGGGCGCGTGGGCGCCTTCGACCAGCAGGGTGAGGACCCCGCCCGATTTGCGCCCCGCGGGAAAGCGGATCGATTCCGGCGAGGAGACCTTTGCATAGCGCTCGCCGACGATCTCGGCCCAGCGGCTGACCACCGCGCCCTGGACGAAACCGAAGCGCTTGAACGCCATTCCGCCGATCTTGCCGACCATGTCGCCGGCGGCGCGCGCCCGGCCGCTCCGCGGAGCATCGGAATCCTTGGTCGTGGGTCGGCGGGTCTTCGACATTTGCGGCGACCATGCCATAGCCGGAGCGTGCCCGCCAATGCCGCAAATCGACTGATCCACCATTATCTTGCCCATGCCCGCCAGCTACCGTGGCGGGCGCTTCCCGGCGAGCCGGCGCCAAACCCGTACCGGGTGTGGCTGAGCGAGGTGATGCTGCAGCAAACCACCGTCGCCGCGGTCGCCCCGCGCTTCGAGCGCTTCGTTGGCCGCTGGCCGACCATCGCGGACCTCGCCGCGGCAAGCGACGAGGACATCCTCTCCGAATGGGCGGGCCTCGGCTATTACGCTCGAGCCCGCAACCTGATCGCCTGCGCTCGCCAAGTCGCGGCGCGCGGCGGTTTTCCGTCGAGCGAAGCCGAGCTTCGGGCGCTTCCCGGCATCGGCGACTACAGCGCCGCGGCGATCGCGGCGATCGCCTTCGGCCACAACGCGGCGGTGGTCGACACCAATGTCGCGCGAGTGGTGGCCCGCCTGCACGGGCTCAAGCGGCCGAGCCGGGGCGAGGTCCGCGACCTCGTCGAGGCGATGACCCCGCCCGATCGCGCCGGCGATTTCGCGCAGGCGATGATGGAC
>JBPCQE010000179.1:0-4814 GCA_050998435.1 Sphingomicrobium sp.
GATCGCGCGCACCGAATGGTACCGCGAGGGCCGGGTGCCGCTGCACACGCTGCGCGGCAACGTCGATTATGCCGAAGCCACCGCCCACACCGCCTACGGCGTGTGCGGGGTCAAGGTATGGGTCTTCAAGGGTGAGATCCTCGGCCATGACCCGCTCGCCCAGGACCGGCTGATGATGGAGGCCCAGACCTCCGGAGTCCGACCGGCCCGCGAAGACCGTAGCCGCTAAGGAAGCCGAGACATGCTGCAACCCAAGCGCACCAAGTTCCGCAAGGCTTTTAAGGGCCGGATCCACGGCAACGCCAAGGGCGGGACCGAATTGAATTTCGGCGCCTACGGCCTGAAGGCGATGGCTCCGGAGCGCATCACCGCGCGCCAGATCGAGGCCGCCCGCCGGGCGATCCAGCGCCACATCAAGCGCCAGGGCCGCTTGTGGATCCGGATCTTCCCCGACGTTCCGGTGAGCTCCAAGCCGGCCGAAGTGCGCATGGGCTCGGGCAAGGGCAGCCCCGAGTTCTGGGTGGCTCGTGTGAAACCCGGCCGAATCCTGTTCGAGCTGGACGGCATTCCCGGCCCGCTGGCCAAGACCGCGTTCGAGCGCGCGGCCGAGAAACTGCCGATCAAGACCAAGGTCGTCGCGCGCCTTGGCGAGACTTTGGTCGAAGAGGACAAATAGATGGCCGCGATCGACGATCTCAAGGTCAAGACCGACGATCAGTTGCAGCAGCAGCTGACCGAGCTGAAGCGCGAGCAGTTCAACCTGCGCTTCCAGTCGGCGACCAACCAGCTCGAGAAGCCGTCGCGGGTGCGCGAGGTGCGCCGCACCATCGCCCGCATCCGGACGCTTCAGAATGCCCGGACCGCGGTTGGGGCCAAGAAGAATTCACACGCCCGCGCCGAAGCGGCGAAGGCGTAAGGAGAGAATGTAAAGATGCCCAAGCGCGTCCTCAGCGGCACCGTGGTGTCGGACAAGGCTGACAAGACCGTGGTGGTCCGAGTCGAGCGGCGGGTGAAACACCCGCTGTACGGCAAGATCATCCGACTCTCGAAGAAGTACCATGCTCACGACCAGGACAATGCCTATCGTTCGGGCGAGCAGGTGCGCATCGAGGAGTGCTCGCCGATCTCGAAGCTCAAGACCTGGTCGGTGATCGACCGGATCGGCGAAGCCAAGGCGGTCGAGGTCGAGATCGTCGAGGGCCCGACCGACGAAGCCGAGGCGGCTGCTACCGCGGCGGTCAAGGCCAGGGAAGCCAAGGCGCCGAAGAAAGCGCCGGTGGCCGAAGTTGTCGACAAGGTGACCGCGGAACCGGAAGCGGTCGAAGCTGAGCCGGTCGAAGCCGAAGCGGCCGAAACCGCTGCGCGGGCCGAAGAAGCCGCCCCGGACGAAGACGCTGCCCCCGCCGAGGCCAATGAGACCAAGGCGCCGAAGAAGGCTCCGAAGGCCCCGGCCAAAAAGGCGCCGGCGAAGGCTCCAAAGGCTCCGGCCAAGAAGGCTCCGGCCAAGAAAGCTCCCGCCAAGAAAGCTCCCGCCAAGAAAGCTCCCGCCAAGAAGGCCAAGTCATGATCCAGATGCAGTCCAACCTCGAGGTTGCCGACAACAGCGGCGCCAAGCGCGTCCAGTGCATCAAGGTGCTGGGCGGCTCGAAGCGCCGCTCCGCCGGCGTCGGCGACATCATCGTCGTCTCCGTCAAGGAAGCGGCGCCGCGGGGCCGAGTGAAGAAGGGCGACGTTCACCGCGCGGTGATCGTCCGCACCGCCAAGGACATCCGCCGTCCCGACGGCTCGGTGATCCGTTTCGATTCCAACGCCGCGGTGCTGGTCAACAAGAACGAGGAGCCGATCGGCACCCGCATCTTCGGCCCCGTGGTTCGCGAGCTTCGAGCGCGCAAGCACATGAAGATCATCAGCCTCGCGCCGGAGGTGCTGTGATGGCCGCCCAGAAGATCCGCAAGGGCGACAAGGTCGTCGTGCTGTCGGGCAAGGACAAGGGCAAGACCGGCGAGGTCACGCGCGCGATGCCCAAGGAATCGCGGGTGATCGTCGCCGGCGTCAACATCGCCGTCCGCCACCGCAAGCCGACCCAGCTCAACCCGCAGGGTGGGCTCGAGCGCCGGGAAGCGCCGCTGCACGTGTCCAAGGTCGCGATCGCCGATCCCAAGACCGGCAAGCCGACACGAGTTCGCTTTGAAACCAAGGACGGCAAGAAGGTCCGGGTGGCCGCCAAGTCCGGGGAGCTGATCCATGGCTGATAAGGAAAAGAAGGGCGAAGAGGCACCGGAGTCCGTAACCGAGCAAGTGGAGCTGGTCGGCGAAGCGGCGAAGGCCAAAGCCGAGGCGATCGAAGCGTTGCCGAAGGTGGAAGAGGCCGAAGTGCCGCAGGCCGAGAAGCCGGCTGCCAAGCCCTCGAAGACGCCGAAGGACTACAAGCCGCGCCTGAAGTCCGACTATGAGGATCGCATCGTCAAGGCGATGACCGAGAAGTTCGGCTACAAGAACCGGCTCGAGGTCCCGCGGCTCGACAAGATCGTCATCAACATGGGCGTCGGCGAGGCGACCCAGGACAAAAAGAAGGTCGAGGCCGCCGCGGCCGAGATGCAGGCGATCGCCGGGCAGAAGCCGGTCATCACCAAGGCCAAGAAGTCGATCGCCCAGTTCAAGCTGCGCGAAAGCATGCCGATCGGCTGCAAGGTCACCTTGCGCCGCGACCGCATGTACGAGTTCCTCGACCGGCTGGTGACCGTCGCCTTGCCGCGAGTCCGCGACTTTCGCGGCTTGAACCCCAGCTCGTTCGACGGGCGCGGCAATTACGCGCTCGGCCTGAAGGAGCAGATCATCTTCCCCGAGATCAATTACGACCAGATCGACAAGGTCCGGGGAATGGACGTCATCATCACCACCACCGCCGGGACGGACGAGGAGGCGCGCGAGCTGCTGCGCCTGTTCAACTTCCCGTTCCCGGCAGTGGAAGAACAGAAGCAGGCGGCATAACTCATGGCGAAACTGAGTTCGATCAACAAGAACGAGCGGCGCAAGAAGCTCGTCGAGCGCTACGCGGCGAAATACGCGAAGCTGAAGGCGGTCGCGAACGACAAGTCGAAAGACGACACCGAGCGCATGATCGCCCGGCTGAAGATGGCCGAGCTGCCGCGCAATGCGAACCCGACCCGGGTCCGCAACCGCTGCGAGCTGACCGGCCGGTCGCGCGCTTATTATCGCAAGTTCCGCCTGTCGCGGATCATGCTTCGGGACCTCGCCAACAAAGGCCTGATCCCGGGCGTCACCAAGTCGAGCTGGTAGCAATATGGCGATGACCGATCCCCTGGGCGACATGCTCACCCGAATTCGCAACGGCCAGCAGGCGCGCAAGGATTCGATCCTGACGCCGGCCTCGAGGCTGCGCGCCAACGTGCTCGATGTGCTTCAGCGCGAAGGCTATATCCGCGGCTACACGGAGGAAGAGCTGGCCGGCCAGAAGGGCCTGCGAATCGAGCTTAAATATTTCGAGGGCCAGCCGGCGATCCACCATCTGTCGCGGGTCTCCAAGCCTGGCCGCCGGGTCTATACCGGCGCCCGCGAGCTGCCGCACATCCGCAACGGGCTGGGCACGGTGATCGTCTCGACCCCGCGCGGAGTCCTGTCGGACGCCGAGGCGCGCGAGCAGAACGTCGGCGGCGAAGTGCTGGCGGAGGTGTTTTGATGTCCCGCATCGGCAAGAAACCCGTCGCGATTCCCGGCGGTGTCACGGCGACGACCGAGGACGGCACGCTGACCGTCAAGGGCCCCAAGGGGACCCTGACGATGGCGATGCTCGACGACGTCATATACAAGGTCGGCGAAGGCGAGATCCTGGTCGAGCCGGTCGGCCCGACGCAGCAGGCGCGCGCCGCTTGGGGCCTTCAGCGCACGATGGTCCAGAACCTCGTCACCGGAGTCACCGAGGGCTTCACCAAGGTGCTCGAGATCAGCGGCGTCGGCTATCGGGCAGCCGCGCAGGGCAAGAATCTGCGCCTGCAGCTGGGCTACAGCCACGACGTCAACTTCCCGGTTCCGGACGGCATCGAGGTCAAGACCCCCGATGCCAACACGGTCGAGATCAGCGGCATCGACAAGCAGCAGGTCGGCCAGGTCGCGGCCGAAATCCGCCGCTGGCGCAAGCCCGAGCCGTACAAGGGCAAGGGCATCCGGTACCGCGGTGAGTATATCTTCCGCAAAGAAGGCAAGAAGAAGTAAGCCATGGCCAGACTTTCCCTGTTCGACCGCCGCCGCCGCCGGGTGCGGACCCAGCTGCGAAATCACGCGTCCGGCAAGCCGCGGCTGTCGGTCCACCGCTCGGGCCGCCACATCTATGCGCAGGTCATCGACGATGCCGCCGGTAAGACGCTGGCCGCCGCCTCGACCCTCGACAAGGATCTGAAGGGCAAGACCGCCGCGACCCGCGCCGGCGCGGCCGCGGTCGGCAAGACGCTCGCTGAGCGCGCCAAGAAGGCGGGCGTGTCGCGGGTCGTGTTCGATCGCGGCGGCTTCCTGTTCCATGGCCGGGTGAAAGCCCTCGCCGAAGCTGCCCGCGAAGGCGGGCTGGAGTTCTAGATGGCTGACGAGAAAGAAACCCCGCCCGTGGAAACGCCGGCTGCCGAGACGCCGGCCGCTGAAACTCCGGCTGTCGAGGCGCCTGCGGCCGAGGCGCCGGCTCCTGTCGAGGCGCCCGCTGCCGATGCGCCGGCCCCGGCCGAGGCACCCGTTGCCGACACGCCGGCTCCGGCCGAGGCACCCGCTGCGGAGGCTCCGGCTCCGGTCGCTGCGGAGGCTCCGGC
>JBPCQE010000005.1:0-5684 GCA_050998435.1 Sphingomicrobium sp.
CCGGTTCAAGATGGTGGCTGCCGGCAAGCAGCAGCAGCGGGTCGAGGTTGCCCTGCACCGGCATTCCGTCGGGCAGCACGCCATGCGCCCAGGCAGGGTCGACCGTCTCGTCAAGGCCGACCGCATCGACTCCGGTCTCCCGCGCATAGGCGCCGAGGTTGCCGCCCGCGCCCTTTGGAAAACCGATGATCGGAACGCCCGTCCGGCGCGCGTTCAGGGCGCCGACGATCGAGCGGGTCGGGGCAATGACCCACCGCTCGAACTCGGCGGGAGCGAGGCTGCCGGCCCAGCTGTCGAACAATTGCACCGCATCCGCGCCGGCATCGATCTGGGCGCTGAGGTAATCGACGGTGATGTCGACGATTCGGTCGGTCAGGGCGCGCATTGCGCCGCTGTCCCGGTAAGCGAGCAAACGGGTGTCCGATTGATCGCGGGTGCCCTGGCCCGCCACCATGTAGGTGGCGACGGTCCACGGCGACCCGGCAAAGCCGATCAGCGCCTTGCCCGGCTCGAGCTTCGCTTTCACTTTGGCGACGGTCGCGTAGATCGGCTCGAGCCGCGCCGGAACCGGGTTGAGATCCGCGAGCTGCGCGGTCGCGAGCGGCGGCGTCAGCCGCGGCCCCTCACCGGCGACGAAGGTCAGGTTCTGGCCAAGCGCGAAGGGCACGATGAGGATGTCGGAGAACAGAATCGCCGCGTCGATCCGCGGGAAGCGCTTCAGCGGCTGGAGCGTGATCTCGGCCGCGGCGTCGCTGTCGTAGACCAGGTCGAGAAACCCGCCCTTGGCTTGGCGAAGCTCGCGATACTCGGGCAAATAGCGCCCGGCCTGGCGCATCATCCAGACCGGCGGAAAGTCGCGCCGCTCGCCCTTCAGAACGGCGAGCAACGGCTTGTCCGCCGCGTGGTCGTCCGGAGCGTCGCGCAGCGTCGAGGCCACCCCTTATTCTCCCTTATTATTATATATAGAAGAAAGATTGTTGATGTTGTTGGCGGCCGCGAGCCGGGGTTTAGGCGGTCGTCCCGGACTTGCCAACATGGACCGCCCCGGCGCGGCCGCGGGAATCCGCGGAGTCGCTGGGCGCAGTGCCCGGGATCCACAGGCTGGGGACGGAATGGCCGCCCGGTGGATGGATCGGCGGACAAGGCGGCACGGGCTGGGCACAAGCGCGGCGTTGAGCCCGCCCCCATCGCCGGGCTAGGACACGCTCCTGCTTGTCCACAAGGTTATGCCGTGACGCTGGTGCTCGCCTCCTCAAGCGCAATCCGCCGGGCGATGCTCGAGGCGGCGGGGGTCGAGTTCGAGGTCGCTCCACCACTGGTCGACGAGGCGGCGATGAAGGCCGAGGCCTTGCTGACCGACGATCTCGCCGACGATCTTGCCAGGGCCAAGGCGCTTAGCGTCAGCGAGGCGCGCATCGATGACTGGGTGATTGGAAGCGATTCCGTCGTCACAGTACACGGCCAGCTGGTCGACAAGCCGGCCGACCGTGACCAGGCGGCAGAGCATCTGCGGTTGTTCTCCGGCAAGACGATTCAACTGACCAGCGCGGTTGCACTGGCGCGGGGTAATGCGATCGACTGGAGCCACGCCCAGACCGCTGCGCTCGACGTACGTTCATTGTCCGAAAACTTCATCGCCGGCTATTTGGATGCGGAATGGCCGGCGGTGGCTCACTGCGTCGGGGTGTTCCGAATGGAGGGTCCGGGAGTGCAATTGTTCGAACGCGTCGGAGGCGACCATTTCACGATCCTTGGGATGCCGCTGCTGCCCCTGCTCGGAGCGCTTCGCGAGCGCGGATTGCTGAGCGCATGATCCGGATCGCGCTCACCGGGTCGATCGGCATGGGCAAGTCGACGGTCGCCAGGATGTTCGAGCGCGCCGGTGTGCCGGTTTTCGACGCCGACGCCGAGGTGCGCCGGCTGCAGGGGCCCGGCGGTGCTTTGGTCGATGCAATCGAGCGGCGATTCCCGGGCAGTGTTCGCGGCGGCAGCGTCGACCGCGAAGCGCTGTCGGCGGTGGTGCTAGGGATCCCCGGCGAACTGGCAGCACTGGAAGCGATCGTCCATCCCGCCGTGCAATCGGAGCGCGAGAAATTCATCGCCGATCATTCCGGCGCGCCGGCCCTGCTGTTCGACATTCCGCTGCTGTTCGAGACCGGGGGCGAGGGCGCGTTCGACAAGGTGATCACGGTCTCGGCGCCGGCCGAGGTTCAGCGCGAGCGGGTGCTGTCGCGGCCGGGCATGACTGCCGCCAAGCTCGCTGCGATTCTCGCCCGGCAAATGGCCGACGAGGACAAGCGCGAGCGCTCCGACTTCGTCATCGACACCGGCGGTCCGCTCGCCGAAACCGAGCGCCAGGTCGGACATATTCTCGCTTGTCTCGGGCTCGACGCGGCGCAATAACGAAGCCGTGCGGGAAATCATCTTCGACACCGAGACGACGGGGCTCAACCCGGCCGGCGGCGACCGGATGGTCGAGATCGGCTGCATCGAGATTTTCAATCGCTGCGAGACTGGCCGGCAGTTCCACGCTTACTTCAACCCCGAGCGGCCAATCCCGAGCGACGCCGAGGCGGTCCACGGGCTGACCAACCTGTTCCTGTCGGACAAGCCGCGGTTTGGCGAGCGCGCCGAGGAACTGCTCGAATTCCTCGGCGATTCGCCGATGGTCGCGCACAACGCGAGCTTCGACTTCGGCTTCCTCAACCACGAGCTGGGCCAGTGCGGCCGCCCCTTTGTGTGCACGAGCCGGATGATCTGCACGCTGGTGCTTGCGCGCAGCCGCCATCCCGGCGCCAAGCACAGCCTCGACGCCTTGTGCACGCGTTTCGGGGTCGACCGAAGCCAGCGCGTCAAGCACGGTGCGTTGCTCGACGCGCAATTGCTCGCGCAGGTCTATGTCGAGCTGACCGGCGGACGCCAGATCGGGCTCGGATTGGTCGCCGACACCGATCGCGTCGACGTTTCCGTCGGTGGCCAGACCGTCACCCCGCGCGAGCCTCTCCCGGCCCGGCCGCATAGCGCCGCCGACGAGGAACTGGAGCGGCATCGCGTGTTCATCGCCCGGCTGGTCAACCCGCTTTGGGCGCGCTTCGCCTAGGAACAGCGGAGCCGAGTTGACGGCGGGTTCCGGGCGGCCCTAAGCGGCGGCGGCGCCAACATATGAGAGGAGCCTGGCCAAGTGGACGTTCGGGTCGCGGGTCATCAGGTCGATACCGGGGAATCGCTGCGCGAGCATGCGACCCGACGGATCGAGGAGATCACCGAGAAATATTTCGCCCGGGCGGTCGCCGCCAACGTCACCTTCGGCCGCGGTCCCAACAACGACTTCACCTGCGACATCGTCGCTCCGGTCGCCCAAGGCGTGGTGCTCAAGGCGTCGCACCGGGCGCAGGCGGCGCCGCAGGCGTTCAACGGCGCCGCGGATCGGATCGAAAAGCAGCTTCGCCGCTATGTGAAGCGGCTTCGCGAGCACAAGGCGAACGGCGAGCCCTATGTCGAGAACGCCGGCTACACGGTGTTCTCGGCGCCGAGCGAGGACGAGGAAGCCGCGACAAGTCCGACGATCATCGCCGAGACCCGCGCCGACATTCCCGTCGCCAGCGTGTCCGACGCGGTGATGCTGATGGACCTTCGAAACACCAATGCGCTGATGTTCAAGAATTCGGCGTCGGGTAATCTCAACATGATTTACCGACGAGAAGACGGAAACATCGGCTGGGTCGAGCCGCAGGGCTCGTAAGCCCCTTTCCAATTGCGGCCGGCGTGCGATGCACGGTCGCCCTTGCCAGAAGTGCGTACCGATGCAGCTTTCCGAGTTTCTCGATTTCGATGCGATCAAGACCAGCCTTTCGGGCGGCAACAAGCGATCGCTGCTGCAGCAGCTCGCCGGCCTCGCCGGGCAGCGGCTGGGCATGGAATCGGCCGCGATCCTCGTCAGCCTGTCCGAGCGCGAGCGGCTGGGATCCACCGGCTTGGGCCAGGGCGTCGCCATTCCGCACGGCAAGGTCGAGGGCCTCGGCCGGATTTACGGGCTGTTCGTCCGCCTGGCCGAGCCGGTCGACTACAAGGCGCTGGACCGGCAGCCGGTCGACCTGGTGTTCCTGCTGCTGTCGCCGCCGGAGGCCGGGGCCGAGCATTTGAAAGCGCTCGCCGCGATCAGCCGGGTGACCCGCCACGCGCCGACTCTCGAGAAGATGCGCGGCGCTCGCAGCCGCGACGCGCTGGCGGCGGTGCTGATGGGTGCCGATGAGCGCGACGCCGCTTAGGCGCGCATGAGCGAGCGGCTGCCGGCGTCGGTCGAGGCGGCCGGGCTGATCCGGCGAGCCGAGGGCAGTGGCGATTTCGCGGCCGTCATCAAGAAGGGTGATCCTGATCGCGGCGCAATCCTGCTGATGGTCAGCAGCCGCGGCCGCCACGTCGCCTGCCTCGAGCGGATGCTGAGCCTCGATGGCGGCTACCAATGGCATAGCGTCGGTCCGTCCGAATCGGCGGGTTCCGCCGAAATCGGGGAATTCCTCGCAAAACGGACCCGGTTCGACGCAGATTTGTGGGCAATTGAACTGGACATCGCGGACGCGGAACGATTCATCGCTGAAACGAGGTTAACAGGTTGACCGCCGTGCCGATCACCCCGACACCGGCCCCGTAACAACAAGAGCGGGGGGCATTTGTCGACCGAAATCTCGGCGGGAATGCCATGCGAGACGGGGAACATCCCAAGGGGCCAGAGCGGAAATTTCCGCCAGTAAAGGGCCTGCCAGTACGGGCGGTTCACCGCATATTTTACGGTTTTCATGTTGGCTTCGCCTCGTGCAGCACTGCTGGTCCTCGCCGCGCTCAGCGCGAGCTCGGTCGCTCCCGCCCAGGTCGGGCCGGCCGCCGAGCCGTTGATCGCGATAACGACCATCGCGATCCCCGCTACGGTCGTGCCGGAAGCCTCGCCGCAACCCAAGGAAGTCCTCGCCCCGTCCGAAGCGGTTGAAACGCCGATTGCCGACGAGCTGGCGCCCCTTCCGGCACCGCCCGTCAAGCGGACTGGCGACCTCGCCGCGCTGGTCGCGCAATTCCGCGGCTCCGATCCGGGCAGCCGCGAGCTCGAGTGCCTGGCAGTCGGGATCTACTTCGAATCGAAGAGCGAGCCGCTGGCCGGCCAGCTGGCGGTCGGCGAAGTCATCGCCAACCGCGCCAACTCCAGGGGGCGTTTCCCGTCGTCCTATTGCGGTGTGCTGTTCCAGCGCAGCCAATTCTCGTTCATTCGCGGCCGAGTGCTGCCGGCGGTGCCGCGCTCGAGCCGCCAGTGGACGACCGCGGTGGCGATCGCCAAGATCGTCGACAAGGATCTCAAGGATTCGGCCGCCAACAACGCTTTGTTCTTCCACGCCAAGCGGGTGTCGCCGGGCTGGAAGCTGAAGCGCGTCGCGTCGATCGGCAACCACATCTTCTACCGCTGATCGGGCTTCCGCCTATTCCCGTTCTGTTCTAACCCGCCGCGATGGATCTCGCGCTCGATTCTCCTTGCTTCGCCGATGCGCCGCCGATCGCCGGCGAGGTCGCCCGCGGGGTGACTCGCTTGTTCTGCCGCCGCGACCTGTTCGCGATCTGCGAAGTGCCGCTGCCCAACGGCCGGCGGGCCGACATGATGGCGATCGACCCCAAGGGCGCGCTGACGATCGTCGAGATCA
>JBPCQE010000011.1:0-3979 GCA_050998435.1 Sphingomicrobium sp.
GCTGCAGGCGATGGTCGAGCGGCTCGACGAGCTTGCCCACCTCGATCCCCTGGTCGAGCTTCCCAACCGCCGCGGCTTCCTTCGCCAGCTCGAGGGGCTGATCGCCCGGGTCAAGCGCTACGGCGACGACGCGGCGATGCTGTTCGTCGACTTCGACGGATTGAAGCGGATCAACGACAGCCACGGCCACCGGGCCGGCGACGAAGCGCTGATCCGCGTGTCCCAATTGCTGGTCGGCGGAGTGCGCAACGGCGATTGCGTGGCGCGGCTCGGCGGCGACGAGTTCGGAATCCTGCTCGAGCACGCCGACCAGGCGATCGCCGACGAAACCGCGTCGCGGCTGGACGAGCGGATTGCTGAGTGCAACTTCAGCCATGCCGGAGCGGCGCTGCCGCTCAGGGTCGCGATCGGCGTCGGCATCATCCGCGCCGACGATGATCCCGAAACGGTGATGGCCCGAGCCGACCAGGCGATGTATGTGAAGAAGGCCGCGGCCGCGGCTTAAGCGCTGCGCTCAGCCAGAAAATAGCGGTCGCGCACCGCAAGGTCGTCGCCGAGCTCGTAGACGATCGGCTCGCCGGTCGGGATCTCGAGCTTGACGATGTCCTCATCGCCGATGCTCGACAGATGCTTTTCCAGCGCTCGAAGCGAATTGCCGTGGGCCGAGACCAGCACCCGCTCGCCCGCCCGGAGCGCGGGCGCGATCTCGGCGTCGTAAAACGGCAGCACTCGGGCGATCGTGTCCCGGAGGCTCTCGCTGTTCGGCACCTCGACCCCGGCGTAGCGGCGGTCCCGGCTGACGTCGTACGGGCTGTCGGCCGGCATCGGCGGCGGCGGAGTGTCGAACGAGCGCCGCCATATTTGCACTTGGCTTGCACCGACCTTGTCGATCATCTCCTGCTTATTGAGGCCGGTGAGCCCGCCATAATGGCGCTCGTTGAGGCGCCAGTGCTTGGCGACCGGGAGCCACAACCGGTCCATCTCCAGAAGCACGAGGTGCAGGGTGCGGATCGCGCGCGTCTGGACGCTGGTGAAGCAGCGGTCGAAGTCGAGTCCGCGATCCTTGAGCAGGATGCCCGCCGAGCGGGCTTCGGCGATGCCCTGGTCGGTCAAGTCGACGTCCCACCAGCCGGTGAAGCGGTGTTCGAGGTTCCATTGCGACTGGCCGTGCCGGAGGAGGACCAGGGTCGGCATCAGGCGGCGCGGGAGGCGCTGTTCCGCTCGGCCTTGAGCTCGGGAAGGATCGCGTGAAGCGCATCGAGGCACGCGGAAGCGAGATATTTCGAGCGCTGCGGCGACCAGCCGTAGACCGGGTCGGGCAGGTTGAAATTGTCCTTGAACGGCATTTCCAGGGTCATCGACACGCAGCCGAAGCGCTCGGCGAGCTGGGTCGTCGACATCGACATGTTGGCCTGGCCGTGAGCCGGGACCTCATAGCCCTGCGCGGTCTGGAAGTCGGGCGATAGCCGCTCGAGCGTGTCGCTGAACAATTTGAACAATCGAGACTGGCGCTCGGTGATCGACGGGATGCCCTCAAAGCCGGCGAGGAAGTTGGCCGGGATCGCTTCGTCGCCGTGGACGTCCATCGCGAAATCGACCCCCGTCGAGTCCATCGCGTCCCGCACGCACAGCACTTCGGGGCTCTTGTCGGCGCTTGGCGCGTGCCATTCGCGGTTGAGGTTCACCCCGACCGCGTTGGTGCGCAAATGGCCGCGGCGCGAGCCGTCGGGATTCATGTTGGGGACGATCCGGAAAGTGCACTCGCGGCGAAGCACCCGGGCGACCGGGTCCTCGGGGTCGCAGAGCTTCTCGAGCGCGCCTTCCATCCACCATTCGGCCATCGTCTCGCCGGGGTGCTGGCGGGCGTAGAGCCAGGCGTTGAGTTCGCCGTCGCCGATCGTCAGGCAATCGATGTCCTGGCCGTCGAGCGACTTGCCGAGCGAGCTGTAGCCAACCCCGTCGAGCGCCGCGATCGCGGTGACCAGATCGTGGTGCCGTTCCATCGAATATGGAGCGAAATAAGCGAGCCACACGCAGTCGGTCGGCGGCACCAGCTTCACGGTCAGGATTCCGTCGGCGTAGCTGGTCTCGGGTATCCGCACCCACTCCTCGCGGTCGGCCGACAAACAGGCGCGATAATCGGGCCAGCCGTGCGGGTAGGCGGAGCCCGCGCAATTGAGGATTCGCAGAGTCACTTCGCGGCCCGCGGCTCCGGCAAGGCGGAAGTGAAACCACTGGTAGAAATCGGACATGTGGTCCTTGGCGATCTCCAGGTCGATCCGGTCACCGTCCTGGTGCCGCACGCGAATGTTGCCCGCGTCGAACGCGCTCGAAATGGTGATGGTCATCGAACCTTCTTGGGAAACAGAGGATCAGCGCGGTCTGATAGTGCGGCCCGACTCGCGTGGGAAGCCCCGCGGGAACACGGCCGGATGTGGTTGAGCGCCAACGTCCGCTCGCGATCCAAACCGAGCATTAAAGCGGGGGGCAGCATCGTCAGCCCCCCGCCCAAAAGCGCATTCACCATGCGGGGCCATGGCCACCCTCGGCAACGCTTCGTCCCGGCAACTTGCGCCCTGGGCGCTCCCGCAGGACATCCGCCAGAAATGGAAGAGCGGCACGCGAAATACGCCGCGGGCCGCTCTTGCAACGCCGCCATCTCGGGGGAGGGGCGCGGCGTGTTAATCGGCAGGGCCGCTAGGCTCGAAGGCGCTCAGGAGATAGTTTCGCCACTAACCGGGCACCAAACCAAATCTCACACAGCGTGCCCGGATGTCTGGCCTCGACCAGCGCGATCGCAGCCTCGTCGCTTTCAGCTTCCAACCACTCGGCGCTGTGGAGACGTCCAACGCCGTCCAAGCAATAGTAGCGATAGGTTTCCAGGGACATCGCGTGCGCTCCTTCACCGCGGGGAGCTCTCAATTGTCTCTCGGTCGCCGACTCGCTGACGTGATGTAGGCGATAAGTCTCGCTATGCTGTGTTAGCGCATAAAACCCGGACATATGTTGTGATTTGGACGCAGCCAACGAACTTTTCCAATAAGGTCAACCATTTGGGGCTCTGGCGCATTGCGTTGATGGCGCGTAGAATGTCCGAAGTTGTTGGCAGTAACGGCGTTCCAGCGACCGCGAGATTCATCGACTCCCGCCGCCTTTGGGGGTGACAATGGACATTGAGCCAGCCGCCGGACTCGCTCTGATGCTCAGGAAACTGAGGTTGTGGGCGCCGCTGGACGCGGCGGACGAGCAGGCCTTGCTTGGCCTTCCACACAGCATTTTCAATGCACGGAAACATCAGGCGGTCATCACGGAGGGCGATGCCGTTTCGCATTGCTGGGTAATCCTGTCCGGGTACTCCGTTCGTTACAAGATTGTCGGCGACGGCGGCCGGCAGATCCTCTCGATTCACATGAAAGGCGATCTGGTCGACCTGCAGAATGCCCTTTTGGGAGTCGCGGATCACGGTGTGCAGACCCTGACGGAATCCATAATGGCGAAGATACCCATCGAAGCCATCCGACAGTTGGCGAACTCTCGCCCGACGATCAATGATGCCTTGTGGTATGACACTCTCGTCGACGGAGCCATTCATCGAGAGTGGGTGGCCAATGTCGGCCGACGCGATGCCCATACGCGAGTTGCGCATCTGCTGTGCGAGTTTGCGCTCAAGCTGGAGGCCGTAAGTCTAGGCGAAAAGCTCGATTACGAGCTTCCCATGACACAGGATCAGCTTGCCGACGCGACCGGAATGACCCCCGTCCACGTCAGTCGGGTTCTAAGAGCCCTCGTACGGGAGGGCCTGATCGAGCGCGTTACATCCAAGTCGGTGCTGATCGGCGATTGGAAGCGCCTCGCGGCGGCCGGAGATTTCGACCGAGCTTACCTGCATCTGGACGCATTGGAGCGCCGGAAAAACAGGCGCTGAATCAATTCTCTTCGAACTTGGGGCGGCCACCGTGGAGCGGTGGCCGAAGCTGGA
>JBPCQE010000196.1:0-12874 GCA_050998435.1 Sphingomicrobium sp.
TCGACGATCGCCTGATGACGGTGCTGGACCAGCCGGCCACCGACCGGCACGACCGGGCGGTGCGCTGGCGTCAGCTGGTCGACCTCGTCGCCCGCGCCGGCGGCCAGGCCGACAACCCGCTGGTCGAACAGGCGCTGCACCTGATCCGGTCCGACGGTCCGCTGGTTGACGATTCGCTCCGCGCCGCCGCCGCCCGGGCAGTCGCCGCATTGCCGCTGCCCTATGAGCTGGTGGCGCTGTTCGCGTCCGACACGATGGCGGTCTCGGCGCCGGTCCTCGCCGCCGCCCAGCTCGAGCGCGACGAGTGGCAAAAACTGCTGGCCATGGCCGACGACGAGAGCCGGCGCTTCATCCTGACGCTTCATCCCGACCTGCCGCTGCCGCCCGCGGCCGAGCCCGCTCCCGAGGAGCCGCATGTCGAGCGGGGCGAGGAGACCCCGCAGGTCCCCTCGATCAGCGATGTCGTCGCCCGCATCGAGCGCCTTCGCAAGGGGCGGGCGCAGCCGGCGGCCGGCGACGGCGAGGCGGAGGCCGCGGCAGCCGGCGCTCCGACCTTGTTCCGCTGGGAGTGCGGACCATCGGGCGAGATCGTCTGGGTCGAAGGCGCACCGCGAGGCTCGCTGATCGGCCGCTCGATCGCCCGCGCCGAGGAAGGCGAGGGCGTCGAGCAAGAGGTCGAGCGCGCGTTCGCGATGCGCTCGCCGTTCCGCGACGCTCGCTTCTCGCTCCCCGGCGAAGGCACAATGGCCGGGGAATGGAAGATCAGCGGAGTCCCGGCCTTCGAGCCCGCCAACGGGCGCTTCGCCGGCTATCGCGGGATCGCGCTTCGCGAAGCCGGCGGCGCGCTGGACTCGGGCCGCTACGGGCAGTCGGCGCTGCTCACCGACCCCAATTCGCTTCGCGAGCTGGTCCACGAGATCAAGACCCCGCTGAACGCGATCATCGGCTTTGCCGAGATCATCGATGCCCAGCTGCTCGGACCCGCCGACCGCCGTTACCGCACCCGAGCCGCCGAGATCGTCGCCCAGGCGAGGCTTCTGCTGTCGGCGATCGACGACCTCGATTTCGCCGCCAAGCTGCAGTCCGACCGCAACCGGCCCGGAAGCGGCACCGATCTCGCCATGCTGCTCGAGCAGATCGCGGCCGGAATGCGCCAGGGCGCGGCGGCCACTGCTCCGCAGCTCGAGCTGGCAATCGAGACCCGGAGGCGCCGCTGCGCGCTCGAGCCGGCGCTGGCCGAGCGGCTGGTCACCCGCTTCTGCACCGCGGTGCTCGCCGCTGCCGCCGACGGCGAGCGGGCCTCCGTCCATCTCGACAACAGCAATGGCCGCTGCCTGCTGTGGGTCCGCCCGCCGCCGGGCCTCGACGCCGGCCTCGGCGACGGAGGCGGCGGCGATCCGGCCAGCGGCGGCTTCAGCCTGCGGCTGGTGCGCGGCCTGGCGCGGATCGCCGGCGGCGACCTGACGATCACCAAGGCGCGGATAACCCTGGCGCTTCCCGAACTGTGACTTGCGGCCCTGTGACTTGCACTTAGGGCGCGGGCACCGCTAATCGCTTGCATGCCGGGTAGGGCCTGTAGCTCAACTGGTTAGAGCTGGCCGCTCATAACGGCTAGGTTGGGGGTTCGAGTCCCTCCGGGCCCACCAGCATCAGCCGCCGAGGCCAAGCGATGCTTTGCGCAGCAAAGAGGAGCTTGGACGAAGAGACGGCGCATGCGGCCGACGACCCGCGCAGCGGTGTCGATCGACGTCACGGGATTTACTCCCGTGACGGCTCATTCAACCGCTGCTAACTGGCCCGAACCGTCGGGGAGTGGCGCAGCCTGGTAGCGCATCTGCTTTGGGAGCAGAGGGTCGCAGGTTCGAATCCTGTCTCCCCGACCATCCGCCGAGCTTTAGAGCGTGGGGCCTAGTTTGAATTGGCCGGAGCGTTGCGGCTGACGTCGACGTCGACATCGACGTCGCCGACCTTGTTCTGGACCTTGTCGCCGGTCCGCTCGACGTCGTTGGCGATGTGGCCGCCGATTTCCTGCGCCTTGTTCGACACGTCCGCGGCGGTGTTCTCGGCGAGGTCCTGGTTGTATTCGACGGTCATCGAATCATTGGCGTCGTCCTTGGTCACCTGGCAGGCGCCCAGCAGCAGGGCGGGAAGGATGATTGCAGCGCGCATCGGCTTTCTCCTTGGCTGAGTACCCAACCCCGCGTGCTGCATTTCGGCCCCGCTGTCGAGGCCGCCGCAGTCAAAGCAATCGCATCTGGGCGCCCTCGGGCGGGCGGAACAGGTCGCGGCGGAGCTCGAACCTGGCCTGGCCGAGGCCGTGTTTCTTCGCCGCGATCTCGAACCGCGTCTTGAGAAGCTCCGCCCATGGCCCCCGGCCGCGCATCCGGCTGAAGAAATTAGGGTCGTTGTCGCGGCCGCCGCGCATCGCATTGATCGTCGCCATCACCTTGGCGGCGCGGTCCGGGTAATGCTCGTCCAGCCAGGCGCGGAACAGGGGCGCGACCTCATGGGGCAAGCGGACCGGCAGATAGAATCCGCCGCTGGCGCCGGCCGCGACCGCGGCCTCGACGATCGCCTCGAGCTCGTGGTCGGTGATCTGGGGCACCACCGGGGCGATGGCGACGCTGCACGGGACTCCGGCCGAGTTCAGCCGGCGAACGGCCTCGAGGCGCTTGCGGGCGCTCGGCGCGCGCGGCTCAAGGGTGCGGGCGATGGCCGGGTCGAGCGAGGTCACCGACACCGCCACGGCGACGATTCCGAGCTCGGCCGCGGGCACCAGCAGGTCGAGGTCGCGAATCACCCGGTCGGACTTGGTGGTGATGGTGAACGGGTGGCGGGTCTCGAGCAGCACCTCGATCACCGAGCGGGTTACCCGCCAGCGCTCCTCGATCGGCTGGTAGGGGTCGGTGTTGGTGCTCATCGCGATCGGCGCGCACTCGTAGCCGGGCCGCGACAGCGCCGAGTGGAGCAATTGCGCGGCGTTCGGCTTGACGAACAGGCGCGATTCGAAATCGACACCCGGCGACAGATCGTGGAACGCGTGGGTCGGCCTCGCGAAGCAATAGATGCAGCCGTGCTCGCAGCCGCGGTACGCGTTGATCGAGCGGTCGAAGCCGATGTCGGGGGAGCTGTTGCGGGTCAGGATCGACCTCGCGTGCTCGATGGTGACGGTGGTGCGCCGCTTGGGCACCCCGTCGAGCGCCTCGACCGTGTCGAGCCAGTCGCCGTCGATCGCGCGCTCCTTTAGATCGAAGCGCGTAGGGGTGCTGTTGCGCGTTGCTCCGCGCCCGCGGATCGACTCAACCGGCATTCCCCTATGGTACGCCGATTGCAGAACATATCAAGAACGAATGCTAGCTTTCGCTAGCGGCTTTTCATCCGCGTCAGAAAACGACGACGAGGATGATGATCAACAGGATCAGGCCGCCAAGTCCGATATACATAGGTCGCTCCTCCAGTAGGAGGTGTAAGCGACGGCGAAGGCGATCAGTTCCCGCCGGTGTAATGGGGCAGATCGGCGCGGCTGGTCGGGAAGGCGGGCCAGCTGTGCTCGGCCATCGATTTGAGGGTCGGCGAGTCGGCCCCCGCGATCCCCTGGTAGACCCACATGTTACGGAATACCGCCGGCACGTAATAGCGTGTCTCCCAATAGGGGATGCTCTCGATCCACAGCAGAGGATCGCCTTGGCCGGGGATCGCGGCCCATCTGGCGACCGGCGTCGGACCGGCATTGTAGGCCGCCATCATCCTCGGCAATTGGCCGCCGGTGGCCGGCGACCGCCGCATCAGCTCGATGAAGCTCTGCCCGAACTCGAGGTTGTAGCCGGGGTCGGTCAAATTGGCCCGCGAGTAGGGCAGGTTGCGTGCCCGGGCCATGTCCTGAGCGGTGCCCGGCCGGACCTGCATCAGCCCGACCGCGTCGGCGGGGCTGACCGCGTCGGCCCGGAAAGTCGATTCCTGGATGATGTGGGCGAAAGCCAGCGCCGGATCGACCCGCCAGCCGGTGATCGGCGCCCAGCGCGGCACCGGATAGCGGTCGCGCGGGTCGGAAACCGCCCCCGGCTGGCCGTTGTGGGCAAGCCAGAACTGGGCGCCGGCGAGGTCGAGCCGCTTGGCGAACTCGATCAGTCCGTGATGCTCGGACGGGCGGCCGATCCGCGCCTGGTGGCGGAGCAGGTCCTCGGCCAGCCAGCGCTCGCCGACGGCGACCAGCTCGAGCGCCCGGCGGACGTTGGGCAAATTCTCGACGAGGGCCGAGTGATTGTGGGGGTCGGCCGGCAAGCGTGTGTCGAGGCCCAGCATCTCGCGGGCGATCAGCCCGTAGAAGCTCTCGTTGGACCGCGCCGCCGCCTTGAGCAGTGGAGCGACGGACCGCGGCCGCCGGCATGCCTGCTCGGCCCTTGCCGCCCAGTAATAGCCGCCGGCGCCGAGCTCGCGCTCGCGGGAAACCGCGGCGACCTCGCGGAAGGCTCGCGACGCCGCCTCGCAATCATTGAGACGCCATGACGCCAGTCCGGAGATCCACGCCGAATGCGCGGCCCAGTCGCCGTTCGCCCCGCTGCGCCACGCGTCGGCGACCCGGCGGGCGTCGGCATCGCGGCCGAGCTGGTAATAAGACCAGGCGATCCGCTGCCCGGCTTCGGCACGGGCTTCGGCCGACAGCAAGGGCGCAGACTGGAGAAGGAGAACTTCGGCTTCCGGCGCGGCGTCGATCTTGAGCAGGGGATCAAGCGCGGCGCGCAGCTGATCGGCGGCGGACTCGCCCTGGACCGGCCGGGCGCGCGATCGCCCCGGCGCCGAGCCGAGCCAGGCCAGCGGGCGCTTCGCAACGATCGGCGGGCTGGCGGTCGCTCCGCGGCTCAGCGCCATCCGGGCGAGCTGCTCGGCCTGCGGAAGCTCGGGCGCCTCGGCGAGCAGCGCGTGGAGCCGCGCCAGATCGACCACCGGCGAGCCCTTGGCGGTGTACAGCTCGGCGCGGGCGACCGGCGACAGGACATGGCCTGGGAGCAGCGCAATGCCGGCCTCGGCCGACGCCCAATTGCCGCGTCGGATCGCGGCGAACACTCCGCGCCAGTCGCGCGGGATCTGTATCGGCGCGACGACTGCCGGCGCAGGGACGGCTTGTGCCGCTGGGGGCAGGCTGGGCTTCGGCGCATCCGAGACCGGCGCCAGCGGGTCCTGGCCCAGTGCCGGCGAAGCACAAAGCAGGGCGGCAAGGGCGAACAGACCGGCTTTCAAGCCTCTTCCTCCATCAACAGCAATAGGTCGCGCCAGGCGAGCGCCTTGTCCGAGGGCCGGTTCATCAGGAACCGCGGATGGAAGGTCGCTACCGCGCGCACCCCGTCGATTTTGTGAACATGGCCGCGCGCCGCGGCGAGCGGCTTGCCGAGCAACGCCCGAGCCGGCGAATCGCCGAGCAGCAGCAGGCGCTTGGGCTTGGCGGCGGCGATGTGGCGTCGGGCGATGGCCGCGCACTCGCCGAGCTCGTCCGGGCTCATCCGGGTGCCCGGCGAATGGAAGCAGGATAGTGACGCGCTGTAAGCCTGTGCGGAGTCGATTCCGATCGCGGCGAGCATCCGCTCCATCAGCAGCCAAGCGTCGCCGGCGATCGGACGGCCTTCCGCGGCGTCCTCGCCGGTCGGCATTTCGGCGATCAGCATCACCGGCGCTCCTTCCGCGCCGTGCGGGAGGACTCGTTTCGAGCCGATATTCGCAAGCGGCAGGGCGGGGGCCTTTTCCAGCCAGTCGCGGAACAGGTCGAGAGTCTCCAGCGCCTGGCTGACCGCCTCGGCCGACGGCTCGCGGACGTTGGAGGGTTCGGGCTTGCGCTCCAGCCAGTTGCGCGGGCTTTCGGCGACGGCGACGTCGACTCCAGCCTCCAGCCACCAGCCAAGCGCGCTGGCGGCCTCGGCTGCACCGATCCGATCATGGTCCCCACCCATGGCGTATCCCTCACGGCCATTGACGGCGCGGTCAAGGAATTGGCAGGGCACATGAGTCGAGTTGTGCTGCCACCGCGACGAGACGCACGAGCGGCCTGCAAGCGCGCGGAAGAGGAGCGAATGACCCAGCGGGAATCAATGCCGTACGACGTCGTCGTGGTCGGAGCGGGGCCGGCCGGGCTTACCGCGGCGATCCGCCTGAAGCAGCTGGCGCCCGAAGCGGGGCGCGACCTGTCGGTCTGCGTGCTCGAGAAGGGCAGCGAAGTCGGAGCGCACATCCTGTCGGGCGCGGTGATCGATCCCAAAGCGCTCGACGAGCTGATCCCCGACTGGAAAGACAAGGGCGCGCCGCTGACCGTCCCGGTGACCGAGAACCTCCACTGGGTGCTGACCAAGAAGGGCAAGTGGCGGATGCCCGAGTGGCTGATGCCGCGGTTCATGCACAACAAGGGCACCTACACGCTCAGCCTCGGCAATTTCTGCCGCTGGCTCGCCGGCCAGGCCGAGCAATTGGGAGTCGAGATCTTCCCCGGCTTCGCGGCGGCCGAAATCCTGTTCCACGACAATGGCTCGGTGAAGGGCGTCGCGACGGGCGACATGGGCATCGCCCGCGACGGCACTTACCGCGCCGACCATCAGCCGGGGCTCGAGCTCCACGCCCGCTACACCTTTTTCGCCGAAGGAGCGCGCGGCCATTTGACCAAGCGGCTGACCGAAATCTTCGACCTCCGCAAGGACAGTGGTCCGCAGGTATTCGGTATCGGTATCAAGGAATTGTGGGACGTTCCTGCCGACAAGCACAAGCCCGGGCGAGTGATCCACAGCCAGGGCTGGCCGCTCGAAGACGCGTGGGGCGGCGGCTTCCTCTACCACCAGGAGAACCACCAGGTCGCTTTGGGGTTCGTGATCGCGCTCGACTACGAGAATCCCTATCTGTCGCCGTTCGACGAGTTCCAGCGCTGGAAGACCCATCCGGCGGTCCGCGCCGAGTTCGAGGGCGGCAAGCGCATCTCCTACGGCGCCCGGGCGATCAACGAGGGCGGCTGGCAGGCGATTCCCGAGCTGGTGTTCCCCGGCGGCGCCCTGATCGGCTGCTCGGCGGGGTTCGTGAACGTGCCGCGGATCAAGGGCACACACACGGCGATGAAGTCGGCGATGCTCGCTGCGGAGGCCGCGTTCGAGGCGATTGGCGCCAATCGCAGCGGCGACCGGCTCGGCTCCGATCCGAAGGCGCTGCGCTCGAGCTGGGTCGACAAGGAGTTGCGCCTGGTCCGCAACGCCCAGCCGGCGGTTGCCAAGTGGGGCGGGATCGCCGGAACGATCTATGCCGGATTCGACATGTGGCTGGGACAACTCGGAATGCGGCTGCCGTGGACCCTCAAGCACCACTCCGACCATAGCCGGCTGAAGCGCAAGCAGCACGTCCGGCCGATCGCTTATCCCAAGCCCGACGGGGTGTTGACCTTCGACCGGCTGTCGTCGGTGTTCATCTCCAACACCAATCACGAGGAAAACCAGCCGGTTCACCTGACGCTCAAGGACGCCGAGATACCCACAGCGGTGAATCTTCCGGTCTATGCCGGTCCCGAGCAGCGTTACTGCCCGGCGAGCGTTTACGAGTTTGTCGAGGGTGAAGGCGGCGCGATGCGGCTCCAGATCAACGCCCAGAACTGCGTCCACTGCAAGACCTGCGACATCAAGGACCCGACTCAGAACATCAACTGGGTGACACCCGAGGGCGGAGGAGGCCCCAATTATCCCAACATGTAGATTGATCGGCGGTTTGGTGATCGCGGCGGCGGCCTTGGCCGCGGCGCCCGCCCAGGCTCGCAAACCGGCGACCGACAACCCGGCTTGGACCTACGTCCAGGCGCGGGCGGCGGCGATGAGCGGCGAGCACCGGCGCTCGGCCGAGCTGCTCGCGGCCCTGGCCGAGATGAACGCCAACGACGCGACCATCAACCGCAAGGCGCTGGCCGAGGCGGTCAGCGCCGGCAACATCGAGCTCGCGCTGCGCCTTGCCCGCAAGCTGCCGCCGGCCAAGCTGCCGGTCGACGCTCGCTTGCTGCTGGTCGCCGACGAGCTGAAGCGTGGGCGCTCCGACCTCGCCATCGGGTTGCTGTCGGGGCCGCTGGACGAAGGCAGCCTGTCGTTCTTCTTGCCGCTGCTGACCGCCTGGAACTCGGCCGAGCGCCGGGATTTGGCGGGGGCGCTGGCGGTCCTGGGCAAGATCCCGTCGACCGCGCTGCTGGGCCCGTTCCGCGACGAGAACATTGCCTTCATCCTGTTGAAATTCCGCCGCTCCGCGGAGGCCGAACCTTTTGCCTTGAAGGCGATCGGAGCTTCCGGCGCGCGCGAAGTTCGGCTGAGGCTGGCGCTGGCCGACGGCTTCCTCGCCGCCGGCGACCGCAAGCGCGCTCTGGCGATGGTCCGCGAAATGGGCACCGAGACCGGAGTCGCGAGACGGCGGATCGAAGCCGGCAAGCGGACCGGCTCGGCGATCGACGAGCCGGCCAAGGCTTATGCCGAGCTGTTGCTCGGAATGGCCGTCGACCTCAACCGGCTCAACAATCGCGCGCTTCCGATCGCGATGGTGCAGGTCGCTCGATACGCCGACCCGCGCAACGCCGCCGGGGCGGTGCTGCTCGCGCTGCTGCTCGACGGCAGGGGCCGGAGTGCCGAGGCGCTCCAGGTGCTGGGCTCGGTCCCGGAGTCCGACCCGCTCGCTCCGCAGGCGCAGGACACCGCCGCTCGTATCCTGGTCGACGAAAAACGCTTCGACGAGGCGCTTCGACTGACCCGGTCGGCGGCGTCCGCTGCCGATGCGAGCGTCAGCGACCTTGCCCGACTTGGCGACGTCTACGCCGGGATGAAGCGCTACAACGAGGCCGCCGACGCCTACGCTCGAGCGGTCAATCTGGCCCGGGCGCAGGGGCTGAAGGACGAGCTCTGGCCGCTGTACCTGCTGCAGGCGAGCGCGCTCGAGGACGCCGACCGCTGGCCCGAGACCAAGCAGGCGCTGCACTCGGCGATGGCGCGCGCCCCCGACCAGCCGCTGGTCCTCAACTTCCTCGGCTATGCCAAGCTCGAGCGCGGCGAGGACCTCGACGCGGCCGAGGCGATGATCCGCAAGGCGAGCGCGCTTGCCCCCGACGACGCGTCGATCACCGATTCGCTCGGCTGGGCGCTGTACAAGCGCGGCCGTTACGCCGACGCGATCGAGGCCCTGCAGCGCGCCGCCGCCAAGGACCCGGGACAGCCCGAGATCCACGAGCACCTCGGCGATGCGCTCTATGCGAGCGGCCGGCGGTACGAAGCGCGCTTCGCGTGGAACGCCGCTCTGGTCACGGCCGAGGAGGACATCGCCTCTCGGGTCCGGCTCAAGCTCGACACAGGGCTGACCCCGGCGACCGCCGCGCCTTGAGCGGCGCCTTGACCGGGGGAGGCGAGCCGCGCTGGCGGGAAATCGCTCCGGCCAAGGTCAATCTCGCGTTGCATGTCCGGGGTAAGCTCCAGGACGGGCGCCATGCGATCGAGACCTTGTTCGCGTTCTGCATCGACGGCGACCGGCTGACGGCAGAAGAGGCTGGCGAGCTCGAGCTTGCCATCGACGGGCCGTTCGCGGACAAGTTGTTCGACAGCAAAGACGAGAATCTCGTCATTCGAGCCGCGCTCGAACTGGCCGGCCAAGCGTCTGTCGAATGCACGGCCAGGCTCCGGCTGGAGAAGAGACTGCCGGTCGCCGCCGGGCTTGGTGGCGGCTCGGCGGATGCGGCTGCGGCTTTGCGCTTGCTGACCGCGATGTGGGGCGTCGATCCCGCGCACGCGACGGCAGTTGCTCCCAGGCTCGGCGCGGACGTTCCCGCGTGCTTGCTCAGCATGACCTGTCGTGGAGACGGGGCGGGGGACCAGCTGCAGCTTCTCGAGGATCCGTCGATTGCGGGGACGCCCGTGCTGCTGGTCAATCCTGGCGGCGAATTATCGACCCGCGACGTGTTTCAGCGCTGGGACGGCGTCGACCGCGGGCCGCTCGGCGATTGGCGCGACGGCCGCAACGATCTCGAAGCGGCCGCGATTGCGCTGGTCCCGAAGATTGCCGAGGCGCTCGCCTGGCTTCGCGGCCGGCCCGGAGCCGAATTCGTGCGCATGTCGGGAAGCGGCGCGACCTGCTTCGCTTTGTTCGCCAGCGATGCCGGCCGCGACCAGGCTGCCGCGGCCGTTCCCGAGCAATGGTGGCGCCTCGCGACGAGCTTGCGTTAAAGGGCTTCATGCGCCCGATCCTGACCGCCTCCGCGATGGCTGCCGCCGAGCAGCAGGCGATCGACTCCGGCACCCCGGTCGAGCATTTGATGGAACGGGCCGGGACAGCGCTCGCCGAAGCGGCATTTCGCTTTGCCGGGCCGCGGCCGACGCTGGTGCTGGCGGGCCCGGGCAACAACGGCGGCGACGGCTATGTCGCCGCCTGCCACCTCGCCGCACGCGGAGTTCCAGTGCGCATTGCCGCGCTGGCCGAGCCGCGGTCGGAGGCCGCGCAGGCCGCCCGGCACTCGCACTGGCAGGGCAAGGTCGAGCAATTGGGTTCGGGCACCGAGCCGGCGCCGCTGTTGATCGACGCGCTGTTCGGAACCGGCCTCAAGCGCGGCCTGGAACAATCGGTAACCGAACAGCTTTCGCGGCTTTGCGGTGCGGCGCTTGCGACCGTCGCCTGCGACGTTCCGAGCGGCATCGACAGCGATTCCGGAGCTGAGCTCAGCGCCGTCCCGGACTTCGACCTGACGGTGGCCTTCGGCGCCTTGAAGCCCGCCCACCGGCTGATGCCGGCGATGCGGGGCTGCGGGCGCGTCGTGCTGGCCGACATCGGCATTACCGCAGCGGGCGACTGGCACGAGATCGCCCGCCCGACGATTCCGCCGCTCGATCCCCTCGGCCACAAATACGATCGGGGGATGGTCCACGCGCTCGCTGGAACGATGCCCGGTGCGATTGCGCTGGCGGTAACCGCGGCCGCGCGCTCGGGGGCGGGCTATGTCCGCGTGAGCACGTCGCGCCCCATCGAGGGGATTCCGTCCGCTGTGGTCCAGCTCGAGACGGCCGAAGTCAACGACCCGCGCATCGGCTGCCTGCTGGTCGGCCCGGGCATGGGCGACATCCCGCAATTGCTCACCCTGGCGCTGACCAGCAAGGCGCCCAAGGTGATCGACGCCGACGGCATCACCTTGCTCGGCGATCCCGAGCGCCTGCGCGGCCAGCATGCGATCATTACGCCGCATTCGGGCGAGTTCGAGCGGCTGTTCGGCAAGCTCGAGGGCAGCAAGGCGGACCAGGCGCTCGAAGCCGCGCGGCGGAGCGGAGCGGTGGTCGTCTACAAGGGACCCGACACTTTGGTCGCGTCGCCGGACGGCCGACTCGGCTTTGCTCCGCCGGCTCCGGCCTGGCTGGCGAGCGCGGGCACTGGCGACGTCCTCGCCGGAATCATCGCCGCGATGCGGGCGCGGGGGCTGGACGCGTTCGAGGCCGCCTGCGCCGGAGTATGGATTCATGGCCGTGCTGCGGAAGCCGCGGGGCCGCACATGATCGCCGACGACCTCGCCGCCTCCATTTCCGCGATCCTGTGAGCGAACAAATCCTCCGGATTGCCGCGCGCGGCGACGGCGTCACGGAAAGCGGGAGGCACGTCGGCTTCGCGGTCCCCGGTGACATCTTGCTCGACGACGGCGATGTCGAATACGGCCCGCACCACCAGGTGCCGCCGTGCCGTCACTTCCCCGAGTGCGGCGGCTGCCAGCTGCAGCATGCCGACGATGACGCCTATCGCGGCTATCTGGTGTCGCGGGTCGAGGGCGCGCTCGACCAGCACGGCCTCACGACCGAGATCCGCGAGCCACATCTGTCGCCGGCCAACAGCCGCCGCCGGGCCAGCCTGCGCGCGCTGAAGCTCGGGCGCGGCGCGGTGCTGGGCTTCAACGCCGAGCGCTCGCACACGATCGTCGACATGCGCGAGTGCCATATCCTGCGGCCCGAGCTGTTCGCTTTGATTGCGCCGTTGCGGGCGCTGATCGGCGACCTGGTGAAGCCGCGGCGGCCCGGCGAGGCGCAGCTGGCGCTGACCGACCAGGGCGTCGACGTCGCGCTCAAGGGTGTGGAAGCGGCCGGGCTCGAAGCCATCGAACGGCTGACGGCATTCTGCAACGAGCAGCGGCTCGCCCGGTTGAGCCTCGACCAGGGACTTGGGTCGGAGACCTTCTACGAGCCGGTGCCGGTGACCGCGACCCTGTCCGGGACGCCGGTGCAATTGCCGATCGGCGCCTTCCTCCAGGCGACCGAGGACGGGGAAGCCGCGCTGGTCGCCGCCGTTCGGGAGGCGGTCGGCCCGGCCAGGCGCACCGCCGACCTGTTCGCAGGGCTCGGCACGTTCGCTCTGGCGCTGCCCGGCCAGGTCTACGCAGCGGAAGCCTCGCGCGACTCGGTGCTGGCGCTCAAGCGGGCCGCGCCAAACATCGCGTCCGAGCACCGCGACCTCTACCGCCGCCCGCTCGACGCGTCGGAGCTGGCGAACTTCGACGCGGTGGTGCTCGATCCGCCGCGCGCCGGGGCCGTCGAGCAAGTGGCCCAGATCGCCGCGTCGGCCGTCCCACTGGTCGGCTACGTCAGCTGCAACCCGGCGACTTTTGCGCGCGATGCCGCAGCGATGTCAGCGGGCGGCTTCACGCTCGACTGGGTGCATCCCGTCGGCCAGTTCCGCTGGTCGACCCACATCGAGCTCGCTGCCGCCTTCCGCCGCTAGATCAATCCGCAATCGCGCGCGATCCGCAGCGCGGCGTGGAGGGTCAGCCCGACCAGGCACAAGGAGGCGAGGAAGAAGATCATGAAGCGGTAGCGGACGATGTTGACCGTGCCCTGGACCAGGCTGTGGACCACGCGCAGCCCGACAT
>JBPCQE010000040.1:0-7146 GCA_050998435.1 Sphingomicrobium sp.
CCGTGAGCTCGCCGATGGGCTGGGTCATTGCCAGCCGCATCTAGGATTGCCCCGCCGCCCGGTCTAGTGAGCGCCGCTAAACCCACTTCACGAGGAGTCCTGAATGCGCCCCAGCGGACGCTCCCCCGACCAGATGCGCGAAATCGCCTTCGAGCCCGGCTTCACCGTCCACGCCGAAGGCTCGTGCCTGGTCAGCTTCGGCGACACGCGCGTGCTGGTCACCGCTTCGGTCGAGGACAAGGTGCCGCCATTCCTGCGCGGCAAGGGCCAGGGCTGGGTCACGGCCGAATATGGAATGCTTCCGCGCGCCACCCACACCCGCGGCAACCGCGAGGCGGCGCGGGGCAAGCAGTCGGGCCGGACGCAGGAGATCCAGCGGCTGATCGGCCGTTCGCTGCGCGCCGTGGTCGATCTCAAGGCCCTCGGTGAGCGCCAGGTGATCGTCGACTGCGACGTCATCCAGGCCGACGGCGGCACTCGCACCGCGGCCATCTCCGGCGCCTGGGTGGCGCTGCGCATCGCGGTCGATAAATTGCTCGCCGACAAAAGCATCGCATCCGACCCGATCCGGACCCAGGTCGCCGCCGTCAGCTGCGGCATCCACAACGGGGCGGCGGTGCTCGACCTCGATTACCTCGAGGATTCGACCGCTGGAAGCGATGGCAATTTCGTCCTGACCGGCGACGGCTCGATCGTCGAGGCGCAGCTGACCGCCGAGGGCGAGACGTTCGACGAGGAAGGGCTGCTCCGCTTGCTGCGCCTGGCGCGCATCGGCTGCATGGAGATTTTCCAGGCGCAATTGAAGGCGGCCGGTCGATGAGGCCGATCGGCGGCAAGCTCGTCATCGCCACTCACAATCCGGGCAAGCTGCGCGAAATCGCCGAGCTCATCGAGCCGCTCGGGATCGCCTGCGTCGGCGCCGAGGAGCTCGGCCTCCCCGAGCCGGAGGAGATCGGCAATTCCTTCCTCGACAACGCCGACCGGAAGGCGCGGGAAGCGGCGGATTTGTCGGGGCTTCCGGCGCTCGCCGACGACAGCGGCCTCAGCGTCGATGCTCTGCACGGCATGCCCGGCATCTTCTCGGCGCGCTGGGCCGAGGACGAACAGGGCAGGCGCGACTGGAACCGGGCGATGGAGCGCGTCTGGACGAGGCTCGAGGCGGCCGGGCCGGACGCCGGCCGCGACGCGCATTTCGCCTGCGCCTTGTCGCTCGCCTGGCCCAACGACGGCCAGATCGAAGGCTTTGAAGGCCGCGTCGACGGAACGCTGGTCTGGCCGACGCGCGGCGACCAGGGCTTCGGCTACGACCCGATGTTCGTCCCCGCCGGGCATGAGCGGACCTTCGGCGAGATGGAGCCAGCCGAAAAGCACCGAATCAGCCACCGCGCGCGCGCGTTCGAGAAGTTGGTGGCGGCGCTGGGACAATGACTCCTCTCCCGCTCGCGGGAGGGGGAGAAATAGCCCTCTATGTCCACTGGCCGTTCTGCGTCAGCAAATGCCCATATTGCGACTTCAACAGCCACGTCCGCTCGGCCATCGACCAGGACCAGTGGCGCGACGCCCTGCTCGCCGATCTCGCCTACGAAGCGCGGCTGCTTCCCGGCCGCCAACTGAGCTCGATTTTCTTCGGCGGCGGCACCCCGTCGCTGATGGAGCCGCGCACGGTCGCGGCACTGATCGACGCTGCGCACCAGCATTGGCGGGCGGCGGACGACCTCGAGATCACGCTCGAGGCCAACCCCAATTCGGTCGAGGCCGCCCGTTTCGCCGATCTCGCCGCGGCCGGCGTCAACCGGCTGTCGCTCGGCCTTCAGAGCTTCGATGACGAGCGCCTCGCATTCCTCGGCCGCGCCCACTCGGCCCGCGAGGGTTTGGGGGCTCTGGCCACCGCCCAGGAGCATTTTGCGCGCCTGAGCTTCGACCTGATCTACGCGCTGCCCGGCGACACCGAGGCGTCGTGGAGCCCGGCGCTCGACAAGGCGCTGGCGCTCGGCACCGGCCATCTGTCGCTCTACCAGCTGACCATCGAGCCCGGCACCCGCTTCGCCGCGCTCGCCGCCGCGGGCAAGCTCGAAGCTCTCGATTCCGACCGTGCGGCGACGCTCTACGAGCTGACCGCCGAACGCACCGACGCGGCCGGCCTTCCCGCTTACGAAATCAGCAACCACGCTCGGCCGGGCGAGGAGAGCCGCCACAACCTCACTTACTGGCGCTACGGCGATTTTGCCGGAATCGGCCCCGGCGCGCACGGCCGGCGGCACGGCCAGCGCACGGTCCGCCACCGAAAGCCGGAGAATTTCCTCGCCGCACTGGCGCGGAACGGCCACGCAATCGCCGAGCAGGAGCCGTTGACGGCCAGTGAGGCCACCGACGAAGCTTTGGTCATGGGATTGCGGCTCGTCGAGGGCATCGACGCTGGCGCGATCGCCAACCGCTTCGGCCTGACCTCGATCGTCGACTGGACGGCGGTCGATCGCCTCGTCGGGAGCGGACATTTGATCCGCAATGGCAGCCGAATCGCCGCGACACCCGCGGGCCGGCTGGTACTGGATCGAGTGCTGGCCGAGGTCGCGCTCGGCTGAAGCGCTATTTCGAGACGGTCACCACTCTGTACCGGCCGACCAGGCTCGCGATGAAATCGTCGACCTGGACCTGTGCGTCCGCCGCCGCCTGCTTACGCGGCACCTTGTTCTTGACGTCGAAGGCAATGAGCGCGGCCTCGAATTTCGCCTCGTCGTCAGCGCAACTTTGCCGAAGATGCGCCTCGAACGCAGCCGACGGAGTCTTCTGCGCCGTCGCCGCAGCGACGGCTTTGTCGAGACAGCCGAGATAATTGTCGCGCTGGCTGTTGATGGCGGCGCTCTGGACAAGCGCGACGACGATGACTGCTGTGAACATCCGCCGGACCCCCTAAGACCCGATAACTCCAAGAGAATGCGCCTTTTTCGAGTGTTTGGAAAGCGGATTTTCCATTGCTCCGCCAAGGGCTTGCTTGCGGCCCCGGCAGCTATGATGCGATGCTCGCGCCAGCCATGGACCCGCCCCTGCCCCCCGGCCTCTACGTCGTCGCGACCCCGATCGGCAATTTGGCCGATTTGTCGCCGCGCGCGGCCGAGACTTTGCGCCGCGCCGACCGCATTCTCGCCGAGGACAAAAGGGTCAGCGCCAAGCTGCTCGCTCACGCCGGCGCCAGGGCGCCGATGTCCGTCTATCACGACCACAGCAGCGAAGCGGAGCGCGAAGCGATCGTCGCCCGGCTCGGAAGCGAGGCGATCGCTTTGATCAGCGATGCCGGAACGCCGCTGATCTCCGACCCCGGCTACAAGCTGGTCCGCGCCGCTCGCGCCGCCGGCCACGCCGTGAACACGGTCCCGGGCCCCTGCGCAGCGATTGCGGCGCTGGCGCTCGCCGGGCTTCCGACCGACCGCTTCCTGTTCCTCGGTTTCCTGCCGTCCAAGGCCAAGGCGCGCAGCGACGCGATCGCCGAGGTCGCGGGAATCCGGGCGACACTCATTTTTTACGAAAGCGGCCCTCGCCTCGGCGGCACTCTGGGGGCGCTGGCCGCAGAGCTCGGCGCTCGCGAAGCGGCGGTCGCGCGCGAGATCAGCAAGTTGCACGAGGAATGCGTGATCGGCACTCTGGCCGAGCTAGCCGAACGGTACGCGGATGCGCCGCCCAAAGGGGAAATCGTCATTGTCGTTGGTCCGCCCGCCGCCGGCGAAGGTGCAAGCGAAGCCGACCTCGATTCCGCGCTAAACGAGGCGCTCGCCCGGCTGTCGCCGTCGCGCGCCGCGGCTGAGGTCGCCGAACGGCTCGGAGTGCCGAAAAAGCGCGCCTACGCCCGGGCGCTCGAGCTGGCGGGCAAGTGAATCGCCCAAGGAACCGGTACACCGCGGAAAAGCGCGGCCGCGGAGCCGAGACCATTGCCGCGCTTTGGCTGCGGCTTCACGGCTGGCGGATCCTCGCCCGGCGCGCCCGGGTGCGCGGTGGCGAGGTCGACATCGTCGCCCGGCGCGGCCGCACCCTGGCGTTCGTCGAGGTCAAGGCGCGGGCGACCGAGGACGCCGCCGCCTTTTCGCTCGACGCCTATCGCCTCCGTCGAGTCGTCGTCGCCGCCGAGCGGCTCGCCCCGCGCTACATGCGCGACGGCGACGAGCTCCGCATCGACGCCATCTTCATCGTTCCGCGCCGCTGGCCGCGTCATCTGCCCGACATCTGGCAAGGGTGACAAAGCCGGGCCGCTCGCCTAGGCGCGCGGCCATGTCGCTTCGCATCGCCGTTCAGATGGACCCGCTCGAGGGGATCAACATCGCCGGCGATTCGACCTTCGCCATGATGCTGGGCGCGCAGGCCCGCGGCCACCGGCTGTACCATTATCTGGCCGACGCGCTGACCTATGCCGACGGCCGCCTGTACGCGGGCGCGCATGAGGTGAGCGTGCTAGCGGCCCCAGGCGATCATTTCCGCCTCGGCGAGTTCGTCATCCTCGATCTCGGAAGCGACGTCGATGTCGTTCTGATGCGCCAGGACCCGCCGTTCGACCTTGGATACATTACCGCCACGCATCTGCTCGAGCGCATCCAAAGCGAAACGCTGGTGGTCAACGATCCCGCCGCCGTTCGCAACGCTCCGGAAAAACTCTGGGTGCTCGATTTCAAGCGGTTCATGCCCGCCACCGGCTTAACGCGGTCTCTCGGTTTCGCCCGCAAGTTCGTCGAGCAGCATGGCGATGTCGTCTTGAAGCCGCTCCATGGCAATGCCGGCAAGGCGGTGTTCAAGATCGGCCAGGACGGCGCCAACCTCGCGCCGCTGATGGAGCTGTTCAACGCAACGTACCGCGAGCCCCACGTGCTCCAGGCGTTCGTTCCCGAAGTCGCTCAAGGCGACAAGCGGATCGTGCTTGTCGATGGAGAAGTCGCCGGCGCGATCAACCGTCGTCCGGGCGCGGGGGAGATTCGCTCCAACCTCGCACTCGGCGGGACCGCGGAGGCGACCGAGCTTACCGAGACCGAGCGCGAAATCTGCGCTGCGCTCGGGCCCGAGCTCAAGCGTCGCGGGCTGCTGTTCGTCGGGATCGATGTCATCGGCGGCAAGTGGCTGACCGAGATCAACGTGACCTCGCCGACCGGCATCGTGGCGATCGACAAGTTCAACGGCACCGACACGGCGGCGCGGATCTGGGACGCGATCGAAGCGCGTCTCGGCTCGCTGAAGAACGGCTGAGGCGATGAGCGCCTTGTCATGAGCGACTGGGTGATCCGGCTGATCGAGCAATCGGGCTATCTCGGAGTCGCCTTTTTGATGTTCCTCGAGACCATCTTCCCGCCGATTCCGTCCGAGGTGATCATGCCGATCGCCGGGATGGCGGCGGCCAAGGGCAAGCTCGGTTTCATCCCCGTGGTCGCGTCGGGCACCGCCGGGGCGATGCTCGGCAACACCGTCTGGTACCTCGCCGCGCGCGCCCTCGGAGTGCACCGGCTCAAGCCGCTGATCATCCGTTACGGCCGCTGGCTGACGATCAGCTGGCTCGAGGTCGAGCGAGCCGAGCGATGGTTCGCGCAGCAGGGCACCTTTTTCGTCTTCTTCGGTCGGCTGCTGCCGACCGTCCGCTCGCTGGTGTCGGTTCCGGCCGGACTGCTGCGGATGCGCTTCAAGAGCTTCTTCTTCGCGTCGCTGCTCGGCACCGGCATTTGGACGACGATCCTCGCCGGCGCCGGCTACAAGCTGCAGAACAATGTTACCGAGGTCGAGCAGATGGTCGGCCCGGTATCCAACGCGGTGCTGGTGGTGCTCGCCCTGGGCTATGTCTGGCGGCTATGGACTCACCGCCACCAGAAGCATTCGGAAGACTGAAATTACGCGCGCGGATGCGCGTGGCGGTAGACGTCGAGCAGCCGCGCCGCGTCGACCGCGGTGTAGATTTGCGTCGACGACAGGCTCGCGTGGCCAAGTAACTCCTGGAGGGCCCGGAGGTCGGCACCCCGCGCCAGCAAATGGGTCGCGAAGCTGTGGCGCAAGGCGTGCGGGGTCAGGCTGTCGGGAAGCCCCAGCCGCTGGCGCGCCGAGCGCACCACGCGCCGCACCAAATCACCGTTCAACAGCCCGCCGCGGGCGCCGCCGAACAAGGGCGCGTCGCCGCTCAGCGGAAACGGGCACTGGCGCACATAATCCTCGATCGCCTGCGCAACCGCGGGAACGACCGGCACGACCCGCGACTTGGAGCGCTTGCCGATCACCCGGATCGACGCTCCAACCGGCAGCACGCGCGCGGTCAGCGACAGCGCCTCGGCGACGCGCAATCCGGCGCCGTACAGCAGCAGCAGGATCGACAGGTCGCGCGCTCCGATCCATTCGGCCGAGGCTGCCCCCGCCGCGTCGTGCGCAAGCCCCATCGCATCTTCGGGCGAGGCCGGGCGCGGCAAGGTCCGCGGCCGCTTGGGCGCCCGGGTGCGCGGCAGCTGCGCGGTCTCGCCCTGCTGGTCGGCCGCATAGTTGAGGAACGCGCGCACCGCCGACAGCTCGCGCGCCGCGGACGACGCACCGAGCCCGCTCGCGCGGCGGTCGGCGAGAAAGGCTCGAAGGTCGGAAGCGTTGAGCGCGAGCAACGCGAAGCGGCCGATCTGCTCGCCGCGGTGGCGGCCGAGGAAGTCGACGAAGCGGTGGGCGGTGGCGACATAGGCGCGCACCGTGTGCGGCGAACGCCTGCGGTCGTGCTGCAGATAGCTGCTCCAGCGCTCAGCCAATTCGCGCGCCGGTTGCGCTTCGCTCAGCTCGTCGGTGGGTTCGTTGGAAGGGGGTCGGTCAGCCACCGGCGCAGCATAGCGCCAAGGCTGCGGCCAAGGAACATCAGCAATTCCGAGCCGTGGCGCGCATCGAGGCTCTGTGTCGTGCGCTGGCCGAGCGCGATCAGGCCGCGTGGAAACGGCGGCTCGCTGTCGATGCGGATCAAGGCCTCGGCGCGGATCAGGTCGCACGCCGGCCCGAACAACGGGTGGCCGCGCTCGACGGTGCGCATTTCGACCCCGTCGACCTGCTCGATGGCTCGGGCGAGGATTTGCGGCTCGACCGTCTGCACGCCGTTGCCGTCGGCGCGAAAACCCTGGTCGCCGACGATCAGCGACAGCGCCACCGCGTCGATTCCGAGAA
>JBPCQE010000047.1:0-23131 GCA_050998435.1 Sphingomicrobium sp.
TCGACCTCGTAGGCCAGGACGGGAAACGGCGGCACCTCTCGACCGATGGCCGCGGAGACATCCACGTTCCGGCAAATGCGCGGGGCGTGATGATGTTGTTCGCAGCGAAGCTAGAGCCACCGGCCGGTGCAGGGCGATTCACGCTGGACCTTACGTCGCTGACTTTCAGCCGGAATTAATCGGGTGGGGACCCAAACGTGATGTGGAGGAAAAGATGAAAAGGACAATTCTGATGGCCGCGGCAAGCGCAATGACGCTGATGATTACCGCTTGCGGTACCAATGAAGAAGCCGCGCAGAATGAAGCCGGCAACGACACAAACGCGATGGTGGCTGACGCCGGTAATCCGTTCGCACAATCCGAGATGCAGATGAACGAGCGAATGATGGCGGCCGTAGGAACAGACGTTGGTGATAGCTGGGTTCACAAGATGATTGAGCATCACCAAGGCGCCATCGGTATGTCGCAGATTGTCCTACCCCTGAATCCAAGTCCCGACGTGGCGGCGATGGCACGTATGACCATCGAGAAACAGGGCATCGAGATCCAAGATCTTCGCAAGCTGGTGAAGCAGGGATCACCGAACCTGCAGAGCGGCGAACTCTATCGCCCTGCAATGACCCAGATGCATGACGCGATGATGGCGGCGAAGGGTGCCGACGTCTCGGAGACCTTCCTGCGCAAGATGCTGGAGCACCATAAGGGCGGGGTAACCATGTCCGACGTTGCGCTCCAAAATGGTGTCAGCGGCGTGCTCAGGCAGCAAGTGCAAAAGACCCGCGACGATCAGCAGAAGGAAGCTCAAATGATCGAGGCCATGTTGCGCGGCGAAACCATGCAGCAGGCAATGCAGCAGTCCGGGGCTCAGTCCGCCCAGGAGGCCAAAGCCGAGCCCGCTCCCGCGGCCAAGGCGAAGACAACAGCGAAGGTCGCCCCTAAGAGCACTCCAAAGGCGCAACCCAAGCCACCGCCGACGGCCGAGCCCAAGCCACAACCCAAGCCCCCTGCTCCCACATGCGCACCTGAGCACCGGGCGTTGGGACACTGCTGATCAGCAGCGGCTCGCGGTCTGTCGGAGCGCGGTATCAGCGACAGTATCGGTAGGAGTATTGCACTGCGTTTTCGGCCTCACGTCCTATCGCGAAGAACGCACAAGTGGCTCGCGTTGATCGTTGGCGTCCAGGCATTGGTCTGGACGCTCAGCGGTCTTTACATGACCGTGGTCCACATCGACATCATTCACGGGGATCACTTCATCCGTGAGGCCGAAGCGAGGCCCGTGCGCCCGTCGGAAATCGTCAGCCCCGTTGCAGTCGCGAAAGCTGCCCCTGATGCGCAACATGTTCGTCTCGCGTGGTTACTGAGCCGCCCCGTCTACATCGCTAGAACTACGTCCGCCGAGCTGCTGTTTGACGCTCGGAACGGACGGCAGCTGCCGGCGCCGTCCCGGGACGAGGTCCGTCTGCTCGCCGAGCATTGGTTTACAGGGCCGGAAAGGCTGACGCGCCTCGAGCTGATAAACGAGATTCCCGGCGAGATCCGGGGCCGCGAGCCTCCGCTCTGGCGGGCCGAGTTCGACGGGTGGAACAAGCCTACTCTCTATCTATCGCCGGTAACGGGCCAGCTCGTGAGCCGCCGCCATGAGCTTTGGCGCATCTTCGACTTCCTCTGGATGCTCCACATCATGGACTATGCGACCCGCGATAACGTGAACAACTGGCTGCTGCGCGGCTTCACATTGCTGGCCTTCACCACTGCCCTCTCAGGCGCCTGGCTGCTTTGGTTCGCATTCCCTCGAAAGAGGCGGAAAGCAGTCGGCCGATGAAAAGTGTTCACACGCATGTCCTTCGCGTTCTGCACAAATGGATCGGTCTCATCATCGGCATTCAGCTTCTGCTTTGGACGCTGAGCGGAGCGATGATGGCGCTGCTCCCGATGGACGAGGTAGCCGGCGGTCCCGCTCGCACCCCGCGCGAGCTTCAGCTGGTGCCGGCCAGCGATTCCTGGCCCGCCATTCGACAGCAACTTGGGAATTCGGCGGTGACCAGCATTTCGCTTCGACCACTGCTGGACCGGCCCATTTTCGAGATCGGCACGGCCGACGGTGTGCGGCTATTCGACGCAGCGACGGGAAGAGCTGTCCCCGTGGAAACGCAGCTTGCGCGCCGGGTCGCCTCAGCCGCTTACCCGGGTACGCCTCAAGTCCGGAATGTAGAGACGCTGCGGGAGCTCACGTTTGCAGTTCGCGAGCATGAGCTGCCGGTCTGGCGTGTCGATTTTGCGGACGAGAAGAACAGCAGCTTCTATGTGTCTGGCTCGACGGGAGCGTTGCTCGAACGCCGCAACGACACGTGGCGCCTGTGGGACTTCTTTTGGATGCTCCACATCATGGATTATGCGAAGCGCACCAGCTTCAACCATCCTCTGATCTGGGTATTTGGCTTTGCTGCCGTCTGGCTCGCGATCACAGGCGTCTGGCTGCTCTTCCGGACGGGATGGAAAAGCGACTTCAAAGCACGCCGGTCCTCCCGCGCGTAGATGCGCCGCTGAGTGTATGCTCTGGGTCGAAACCGGGCTTTAGCCACTAACGTCTGGAATGGGCGGAAAGCGGACGCTACTTGCCTTGGCTAGAAGGCCCAGCGTGATCTATTCCGTTCGGTTGAAGACAGTGCATCGGATGCCCGAAGGGTGGGCGGCTCAACACCGCACTCGACACCTTCCTCAATGACTTGGAGTTAATCGACGCCAATTCGCTGATCTGGAGGTTACCTCATGATAAAGCCACCGAGACCCCCGAGGCGCTGCTCCTATGCCGGTTCGCACCGCACGAGCAAACCAATCTTCGAGATGCTCGACGATTTAGTTGCCAATGCGGCGCAGTGCTCGAGCATGTATCTGGATACATTGGAATGGATGTCCCACGAGTCGTTCGAAGGGGACGACCACCACCAATCCATGGCCCGCACACACCGACTTTCTGATGGTTCGGTCTGGTACTTCCTCGGGCATTCGGAGACTGACGAAGGGCAACAAGGGAGCATCTCGACCTATCGCTACGATGGTCCGCTCGACGAACAGCACATTATCGAAACCAGTCCGCGTACCGTTGCGCCGATGAAGCAACTCCTTGAACTCGACGGCGAGCGACACCCGTCTGACATCTGCTTTCTCGGGGACGTCAATCATGCAGACGCCGGCTATCTGTTCGTTACTCAGGAATCCGATAAGCATCGACTGAGCGTCTACCGATGGAGCCCAGAGACCGGTCTGAACCTCCACGGACATTTTCCGCATGGCTTCCCGGTCGACGGCCCGAGCTTCGCATTCATCGACCTGGTCGGCGACACGTATTTTCTCGGCGTCGCGAGCAATCATTGGAATTGGGTCGCTGTCTTTTCTGCCAAGGCTGCGGAATTGTTCCCAGGCTGCAAGCAAGGGGCCATGGATCTCGACGCCTTCAGACCGGTTTGCCCGGGGCCGCTCTTCCCATTTGCCCCGACCGGAACGCCCGCTCAAATGAAGCTAATTCGTGACTCCCTCGACGAGTGGTACCTGCTGGCGTTCCGCGGAGACTCAAATAACGACCCTCAAGGCACAGACTATGTCGATGTCTACAAGGTGCAGTTTGAGCCGTTCATCCTTTCGGGGCTTATCGGCAGTGTCCACGTGAAATTCCGCGGCGGCGACACTGGATTTGCGAATACTGGATCACATCACGTCGATGCATCCGGACGACTGCTCCTCATTTCCTCGTACCGCTGGTCGGAAGACGAGGGGTCGGGAGATAGTGACTACGTCTCGCGTGTGGACGAGGTCCCATCGTCTTAGGTCCTGACCTACCTGAACGTCAACGCGGCGAGAATGTGGCAAAGCCGACGTGAGGATCGTCGTCTTGCTCTAATGTCTCGTTTGGGTGGAAAGCAGGCACTCGCCGATATGAAATCGACGTCTAGGGCAGTCGACTTCGGCCTTTAGCTCGCCACTCAGGTTGGCCCTGATTCCAAATGCGCTCGACGCGGTCGCGCGCTTTTATGATCTCTCGTTGGGAGCTGCGCTCGTCGTTCTCTAGATGACTAAGGTGCGCCTGCTGGAGCCTGAGTGAATATCGCCAAATCTCCTCTGGTGACTTCTCACGTTCCATTTGCGACCTCACTCCGATTTCCTCGTGAGGCTACTGTAATGGAGGCGCTAATGTCCGCAAAGGGTGGAGAGCAGACGTTAGGCTGGCAGGAGCTTGGCCGCCGCATCAGGCTCAATCGCAAGAAGGTAAGCGATTTCTTCAACGGTTATATCCGGCCGCTCTTTGACCAAGTCCTCCGCTGTGCAGACCAGCGCCGACGAGCGAGGGTCAATGAACGTCCATGGCTGACTTAGTGTTCTGCCGTGCCGTAGGACGCGCTCGTAGGTCATGAAATCATTAGGCCAACGGTTGCCCTCGGCTACGTCCCTAACATCAGCAGGGCTGAGCCGTTTCAGGTAATAGTTGTCGTAAATGCGCTCGTCCTGAGCCACCAGCCAATCTTGCCCACAGGCGCTGCACTTGGACAGGTAGAGCCACCAGAGGTCGCCCCCATGGTCACGGGTTCTCTCCACGGTTGCAAAGACGCGTTCGTCCATCCCGTCCCCGCCCATCGGGACGACCGCGAGGTCAGCTAACGACCGGCAGCAACAGTTTTCCATAGGCCCGTGATGCAACGCCTCGCTAATGTCCGCAATGGGTCGAAAGCGGACATTAGCCTGCAGCGCGACTCACGACAAAAGTGCCAAAATGTCATGAGTGCCGAATGCCGCTTTTGGCAGCAGGAGCTTTGGCATTGTTGCCGGCGGCTGATAACCAGAGCCGATGGATCAGTTTCACTTGCACGCGGGAACCGCTCACTGCGAAGACCTTCCGCTTCGGGTCATCGCGGAAGAGGTCGGGACTCCCGTGTATGTGTATTCGACCGCGGCGATGCGTTCGAATGTGCGCGCGCTGCAATCCGCATTGGCGGGCCTCGATGATGCGCTGATTGCCTATGCGGTGAAGGCAAATCCCAACTCAGCTGTGTTGGCCACCCTGGCCGCCGAGGGGCTAGGCGCCGATATCGTCTCGGGAGGCGAATACCAGCGCGCCCGGGCGGCCGGGTTTCCGGCCGACAAGATCGTCATGTCGGGGGTCGGCAAGACGACGGCGGAAATGGTGCTGGCCCTGAACGGCGGACTGTTCCAGTTCAATCTGGAATCGCTGCCCGAGGCCGAGGCGCTGTCGCAAGTCGCGGTCGAACTCGGCAAGGCGGCGCCAGTCGCGTTTCGCGTCAACCCTGACGTCGCTGCCGGATCGCACGTGAAGATCTCGACCGGCGGAGCACACAATAAATTCGGCATCCCGATTGCGGAGGCTTCTGCGGCCTTCGACCGCCTGAAGGAGTTGCCCGGGCTCGAGATAAAGGGCGTTGCGGTCCACATCGGCAGCCAGTTGACAAGTCTCCAGCCGCTCGGAGCGGCGTTTGCGAGACTTGGCGAGCTGATCGAAGCGCTGCGCGTGAAGGGTCACTCGATCACCACCGCAGACCTCGGCGGCGGGCTTGGGGTGTCCTACGATCCGTCGATCGAGGCTCCGCCGAGCGCCGCGGAATATGGGGCGATGGTCTCGCGGGTGACTCGGGACTGGCGCGTCCGACTGATCTTCGAGCCGGGGCGGCTTATCGTCGGTAACGCCGGCGTGCTACTGACGGAGGTTATCCGGGTCAAGGACGGGCCGTCGCACCCATTCGTAGTGATCGACGCGGCGATGAACGATTTGCTGAGGCCGACTTTGTACGACGCCTGGCACGGGATCGAGGCAGTGGCGCCGAGCGGCAAAACCATGCGCGCCGATGTCGTCGGCCCAGTCTGCGAGACCGGTGACAGCTTCGCCCAGGCCCGGACGATAGACCGGGTGGAGACCGGCGACTTGATGATCATCCGCACCGCCGGTGCTTACGCCGCGACCATGGGCAGCACCTACAATTCGCGGCCATTGACGCCCGAGGTACTAATCCACGGAGACCGCTGGGCAGTGGTCCGCGAGCGTCAGAGTATCGAGAGCATCATGGCCGCTGAGAAGATTCCCGAATGGCTGCGCCGATGAGGCTTTTTGCCATCGGGCTTGTCGTCGCGTCGGCCAGCGCGGTGCCACTCCGCGCCCAACAAGCGACGAGCCTTCAGCAGCGCGTCGAGGAGCAGCTCCGCCAGGCGAGCCCCGGCACCCGGTTCGGCCTAGTGGTTGCGACGCGCGAAGGTCGGGAGCTGGTCGCGATCGCTCCCGAGCAGCGCTTTATTCCTGCGTCCAACACCAAGGTGTTCACCACGGCCGCGGCCTTTGTGGCGCTTCCAGCGATCGACGGTCCGGACACGAGCGGCGGTGCGAGGGTCCGGTTCGAGCGCGACCGCGAGGGAGGCCTCGACTTGGTGCTCGAGGGACGCGGTGATGCGAGGCTATCGAGCGCGCGCGACTGTGTCGTGAATTGCCTATCGGCACTGGCCGACGCCGTGGCAGCACGTACTCGCCGGGTTGACGACGTGATCGGCGACGATCGCTGGTGTCCCGACGAGCGTTGGAGCCCAGGGATGAGCTGGAACAACATTCACAGTCGCTCGGGAACCGCGATCTCGGCGCTGACCCTCGACGACAACGAACTCAAGCTGCGGGTCCTGCCGACGGCGCCCGGCAGATCCCCTCGAGTTGAGCTGCCGCCTTATTTCACTGTCGAGAACCACGCGGTGACGGTGATGGCGGGCGAGAGCGAGCTAGCCTTCGACCGGCTTCCGGGCAGCCGCGTTGTTCGGCTTGCTGGGACAGTGGTGGTTGGCGACACGGATGAAACCCTCAACCTGGGCATCGACGACCCTGCGCATTATGCGGCGTGGCGCCTGAAGGCCCTGCTCGAGGCACGCGGGATCAAGGTCCGTGGCGAGATTAAGGCCCGTCACCGTTCGCCAGTGCCCGCCGCCGAGGACTCGGTTCAGAACAAGGACCCGCCCTGGCGCCCCCCCAATATTACACCGCTAGCGCGTTTGATTCCGCCGCCAGTGGTCGATGACCTGACAATCATCAACAAAGAGAGTCACAACGTCCATGCCGAGCTGATGCTTCGGCGGGTCGGCCGCACGAAGGGTGACGGCTCGATCGCCGACGGAGTGGCGGCAATTGAAGGGATGCTCGATAGCGCGGGCGTGCCGCGGACCTTTTTCGATTTCTCGGATGGGTCAGGCATGTCGACTTACAACCGAGTCGCTCCGCGGGGGACGGTGATGCTGTTACGCTGGATCAACACTCAGCCGTGGGCCGAAGCGTGGCGCAAGACTCTACCGATCGCAGGTGTCGACAGCACACTTGATGAGCGCTTTAAGGGCACCCTGCTCGAGGGCCGATTGTTCGCCAAGACGGGAACTCTCAACGCGACCAACGCCCTGTCCGGTTACATGATCGCCAGGAGCGGACGGACGCTGTTGTTTGCGGCGTACGCAAACGACGTCCCGGGCGGCGGCAGCGCGAGCGCGGCCATCGATTCAGCGTTGGTAACTATCGCCGCGGAAAACTGACCTCGGAGAAGCCGCGACTGGCAAGCAATTCTGGTAGCACTAAAAAAGCTTCGGCAGCGGCCTAATTGTTTGTTACATAAGTTAGACTCGACGGCAGGGGGGCGCCATGTTCGTTTCGAAATACAGGATCGCATTGGTTTCTGGCACCGCGTTTGCGGCGATTGTGTGCGCAATTCCGACAGGCGCGCAGGCGCAGACGACACAGCCGGAAGAAGAAACGACCAAGCCGGCAACGACTCCGACAACTGCCGAGACCCCGACCACCGGTGCCGACGTCACCAGCGACGCGAGCGATGCCCGAGACGCAGAGCCGGACGACTCCGCCGACATCATCGTTACCGGCTCGCGCATTAGGCGCGACCCCAACCGGAGCGCTCTGCCGCTGCAAATCATCACCACCAAGGAGCTGGAACGCAACGCAATTTCCAGCCCCGAGCAGCTTGTCGGCTACCTGACGACGAACGGAACCGGCAGCGACAATCTTGCCAGCAACGTTGACGTCGTTGCCGGGCAACAGCGCGGTAACAACGGCGCGTCTTTTGCCAATCTGCGGGGGCAAGGCTCGGGCGCCACCCTCATCCTGCTCAACGGCCGACGAGTTGCTGCTCACGGGCTTCAGGGCTCTGCGGTGGACGTCAACCAGATCCCCTTCGCCGCGATCGAACGGGTCGAAGTGCTGAAGGAAGGCGCCTCGGCCATTTACGGCACCGACGCGATCGGCGGCGTGATCAACTTCATCATGCGCAAGGACTATCAGGGCGTGGGCCTTCAGGGCTTTTCCGACCTCGCGCTGCTGGGCGATCACACGTTGTACCGGATGTCTGGAATCGGCGGCTATGGCGATCTTGCGGCGGACGGGTTCAACGTCATGGCGGCGGTGAGCTACAGCGGCTCTCCGGAACTTCGCGGAGAGCAACGTGATTTCGTCGATACGTTCCAGCCGGAGCGCGGTTTGTCTGTTGACACCCGCGGCACCCCGCATGCCACCATCGTCCCGCGGACAGGAACCTTCTTTCCAAACAACGCATCGTTCCCATTCGTACCTGGAACGACTACTCGCACGCGCGGCGGCATCAACGTCCTGGATCTGCCGGGAGCGGAAGGCTGCGATGCGATTGCCGGGATGGATGCTTACGACCCATTGTTGTGGCAATTCCCAAGTGCCGAATACGCCTGCGCGTGGGACACTGGGCGCGCGGCGACCCTGCAGCAGCCGCTGAAGACGCTTACGTGGCTTGGCCGCGGCGTCGTCGCCTTCGGCGAGCATGAACTCACCGCCGAAGCGACGGGGTCCGATGCGAAGGCGATCAAACGCTTTTCGAACCTGCAGATTACACCCTCGGCCACCCAGCCGTACTTTCATCCGGTCGGGGCCCCCGGCTATGACGAGGTCTACAACCGGTTGATTGCAGCTTTTCCGACGCTCGCGTCGCGGCCGAGGGCTCCTCTGTCCTACCGCTGGCGCTGCATGGAGTGCGGCCGCCGCGAAATCTCTACCGACACCAAGACCGCACGCTACGCACTCGGAGCCGACGGACCTCTGTTCGGCGGCTGGGACTATCGCGCCGGCCTGTCCTATGCGTCGAGCGAATCCCTATCAGAGCTGGGGTCAGGCTATTACTATCGCGGCACGGTCGGCGATGATCCGTTGACAACTGCTGACGAAAGCGGTCAGCCCGATCCGACCGCTCCGACCGCCCCGGGTGCGGCCACCCCTGGCATGGTTGGCCTCCTAAGAAGCGGGATCATCAATCCCTTCCTGTTTCCGGGTCAAACGCAGTTGCAAGCCGCGCTCGACGCGCTTGCGGCGATCTCGGCAGAAGGCGTGATCCTCTACGGTGGCAAGTATTCGGTCGTGCAGCTCGATACGTCGGTCTCCGGAGGCTTGTTCAATTTGCCCGGCGGCAGGGTCAAGGTCGCCCTGGGCGCCGACTACCGGAAGGAGAAATACCGCTTCAACGGAGATGCTCGCGCGGCCGCAGCACGTCCGTTCGTCATGGCGGCGCCGTTCGACGATACCAATGCGCTCGAAGGGGTCTCCCGCAACATCAAGGCAGCCTACGCAGAGGTGCTGTTCCCGATCCTCGACAACCTCGAAGTCACAGCTGCCGGCCGGGTCGACGACTATTCCGATTTCGGCAGGACCATAAATCCGTTGGTCTCGTTCAAATACCGCCCATTCGAGCCGCTGATGTTCCGCGGCAATTACAACGAAGGATTCCGGGCGCCAAGCTTCAACCAGATTTATAATGGCCAGAGCGAAGAGATCTATAGCGGGCGCGACATTGCGGATCCGGCCAAGTGCCCCGGCGGGGTTCCCAGGACGGGCGATCCAAATTGCGTGTCGCTGGAGCGCGAGATCGATATCATCGGCGGCGGCAATCCGAACTTGGGGCCCGAGACTGCCAAGATGGCGAGCTTGGGCGCCGTCTTCCAGCCGGCCCGTTTGTTCAGCGCATCTGTCGATTGGTGGAGCATCAATCGCAGCGATTCGATCCAGATTCTCCGCTTGGAGGACATTGCCCAAAATGCGTCGCTGTTCGAGGACCGGTTCATTCGCGATCCATCCGGCAAACTAACTCATATTGACCAAAGATGGTTCAATGTCGGTGAGACGAGGACACAAGCCTTGGAGATTGTGTTGCGGGGCGGGCTGGACCTTGGCACCGACCTTCTCTCCGCTGGCGTGGACGCCACTTATCTTCTCAAGAAAAAGGAAGAGCTGGTCGAAGGAGCGGGCTTCCAAAACCGTCGGGGCGTTTTTTCCTTCGGCGGCGACCTCGGCCTCAAATGGAAGCACAATGCTTTCGTCAGTTACGGGCATGGCCCGTGGACTGTGGCGCTGACACAGATTTTCCGCTCCGGATACAAAAATTACCAGCTGCCTGGAGTCAAAGGCGGGGACGTCACTCCGCCGGACCTTGAGAAGCAGGTCAACAGATATGTGATCTACAATTTGTCCGCATCTGCCGATGTGACCCAACGGATGCGTATAACCGCCGGTGTCAAGAACCTCTTCGACGCAGACCCGCCGTTCGCCATCACCTACGACGCTGACCTCGGCAGCGGCAGCTCTTGGGATCCGCGCGTCGCCGACCCGCGCGGGCGGGCGTTCACGATGAACGTTGACGTCAAGTTCTGAGGGCGATGTTCGGCCTTCGGGCAAGACCGCTTTCCGACGCAGCGCGCTAGTGTTGCACGTGCCGTTTCTCGTACGCACGCTCTGCGCCGCCTTCGCCTTAACGCTATCCGCGACCCTCACCGCGCAGCTGAACACCGCGGAGCAGCGGATGATCAAGACCGTGGATGCGGAACAGCAGCGCACCATCACAATGCTCGAGCGATGGGTAAATCAGAACAGCGGCACGATGAATTTTCGCGGGACCAAGGCGGTGGGTGAGATGCTCCGCGGAGAGCTCGCGCCTCTCGGCTTCAAAGTCGAGTGGATAGACATCCGTCCCGCCAACCGTGGCGGTCACATCGTCGCGCGGCACAAAGGCAATGGCCGCGGCATGCGGCTGCTGATCATCGGTCATCTCGACACCGTTTTCGAACTGGACTCGCCATTCCAGCGCTGGACCCGCGAAGGTGATCTGGGCCATGGCCCCGGAGCGGTCGACAACAAAGGCGGCATGGCGGTGATCATCGCCGCCTTGCGCGCGATGAGGGCCGCCAGGACGTTGAAGAAGGCCGACATCACCGTTTTTTTGACCGGCGACGAAGAGGATGCGGGGCGGCTGGATATCACGCGGCGCGATTTGATCGCGGCGGGCAAATGGGCGGACGTGGGTCTCGATTTCGAAGGGCTGGCCCAGCTCGAGGGCCGCGATATGGGTTCAGTCGCTCGGCGCAGCTCTGACGAGTGGACCCTCGTCGTTGCAGGACGCAGCGGCCACTCCAGCGGCATCCTGGGGCCGACGGCTGGCGCAGGCGCAATCTACGAGGCGGCGCGGATCATCGACGCCTTCCGCCGCGAACTTCCCGAAGACAAGCTGACTTTCAACGTCGGGCTGATTGGGGGAGGCACAATGGCCGCCCTCGCCAAGGACAATTTGAGCATCACCGCCACCGGCAAGACGAACGTGATTGCGGGCACTGTAACTGCGCGCGGCGACTTGCGCGCGATCAGCGCCGAACAGATTGCGCGCGCCCAGGCCAAAATGCGGAACATCGTCGCCCGATCCCTGCCTGGCGCCAAAGGGGAGATCACTTTTGCCCCGGACGGGTACCCGCCAATGGCACCGACCGAAGGTAACCGCGCGCTCCTCCGTCGGCTTAACGAGGTCAACCGCGACTTGGGGCTGCCCGAAATGGCCGAGCTCGACCCGGTGCGGCGCGGCGCCGCAGATATCAGCTTCGTCGCCAAAGACGTCGACGGGCTCGCCGGCCTCGGACCCGCGGGCAGCGGCTCCCATTCCCCGCGCGAGAGGGTAGACATCCCCTCGATCTACCTCCAGGCGAAACGCGCGGCGATCCTGATGAGCAGGCTCGCAAGCGCGAGAAGGCAACGCTAAGATGGGTCTCTGTCCGGCGGCGGAGAAGCACCTTGATGATTGCTGCGCCCCGCATCGAGCCAGCCAGATCACGGACAATTCGCCTTGCCCCGTTGATTTTCGCACTCGCCGGCTGCGCATCGGTCCCTGACCGAGTGCCGAGTAGCGCCGACCCGGTGGCGCAGGTCGGGGTCGCCTTCGACCGCAGCGGGGAAGTCGGCAGCTTCGCAAAAGGTTTCGCCGACCCACGAAGCGGCCGAGCAATCACCCCCGACGATCCGGCGCGCGTCGCGTCAATCACCAAACTGGTGGTCGCGATCGGGGTGATGCGCCTGGTGGAGCAACGCCGCCTCGACCTCGACAGCGACGTCTCGGCGAAGCTAGGTTGGACTCTGCGCAACCCCGCATTTCCTAGGCGCCCAATCAGCCTACGCATGCTGCTGTCACATACTTCGAGCGTACGCGACGGGATCGACTACTGGGCGATCCCGCTCGGCGCCTCGATCAAGGACGCCATGGCCGATCACAAGGCGTGGGACGAGCGGCATCCGGCCGCCGCGTACTTCACTTATGCGAACCTCAATTACCCGATCATCGCATCCATCGTCGAGCGTGTTACCGGTAAGCGGTTTGACCGCTGGATGCTGGCGGAAGTGCTTGAGCCGATGAAGCTAGACGCCTGCCTTAACTGGGCGGGGTGCAGCGAAAAAACAATATCCCGGGCGGTGGTGTTGATGCAGGACGGCAAGGCCGTCCGCGACGACTTGGGCGGCAAGCCCCCCGACTGCCTTGTACTCCCGGGAAAAGACGGAATCTGCGACCTCTCGAAGTGGCGCGCGGGGGAGAACGGCGCCTTGTTCTCGCCGCAGGGTGGCCTCCGGATTTCGGCCCGCGGCCTGGCGCAGATCGGTCGGATGCTGCTCAACGGCGGCTCTCTCGATGGAGTCCGGATATTGTCGTCCCATTCCGTTGACACCCTCCTGGCGCCTGCGTGGCGCTTCGACGGGAGCAACGGCGAAACGGACAACGGCTTTTATTGCAGCTACGGGCTGGCGAGCCAGCAGATCCCGACCGCGGTTCCGGGCTGCAATGACGACCCCGCCGGCGACGGTATCCCGCGCGTCGGCCATGCCGGCGACGCCTACGGGCTGCGGTCCGGCCTGTGGATCGACCGCGCCAGCGGGACCGGTGTCGCCTATTTCGTCACCGGCCTCGCCGAAAGCCCGCCGCGCGGGCGGAGCGCCTATCGTGCGGCCGAGGAAGCCGCGCTCAAGCGTACGCTCGGGCTGCTCGGAAAGTAGGAACGGCGCGTGTCGATCCGGCGCGGCGACTTCACGAAACAGCGGGCTCGAGAATGCGTATTGTGCCCGCGGTGGCGTCGATCTCGGCTCGAGCGCCGACCGGCAGGCTGAACTGATCGTCGACATGCCCGAACATCGCGCCCTGATAGGCCGGCACTCCAAGCGGCAAAAGGTGATGCCTAAGCACCTGAGAGACGGTGAATCCGCCGTATGAGGGGCCTGTCGCGCGGCAGTTGCTACATTGGCCGAACACCACTCCCGCGACCTGGCGGAGGACGCCTGCCAGCTTCAATTGGGTAAGCATCCGGTCGATCCGATATTCGGCTTCGTCGACGTCTTCCAGGAAAAGGATCGCACCGTCGAACTGCGGCAAATAGGGCGTGCCGATCAGAGCGGCCAGAACCGTCAGATTGCCTCCGAGCAGCGGCCCGATCGCTTTGCCGGGACGAATTGTTTGCGTGCGCCAGTCACGCTGCACGAGCCGGTCTTCAGTCGCCAGAGGGTTTTGGTACAGCGGGGTTTTGCCGTCGAAGGCCAGGCTCTTGAACCACCCCCATGATAGCTTCCCCCACGTGCTCCATGCGTTGGGGCCATGAATGGTGGTAAAACCCGCTCGCGCTGCAAACGCCAAATGGAGTGCCGTAATGTCACTGAAGCCGATCAGCAGCTTTGGATTCGCGCGAATCAGTTCGAAGTCCAGGTACGGCAAAATGCGCGCGGAACCCCAGCCGCCGCGAACGGCGAAGACTGCCCGCACGCTTTCGTCAGCACACATCGCGTTGAGATCGGAGGCTCGGGCCTGATCACCCCCGGCGAGATATCCATAACGCGCCAGAAGGTGCGCCGCCGCCTTAGGGATGAGACCCATTGCGGCCACCGCTTCGAAAACAAGCTGATGGTCGAACTCGTCGGCCAGAAAACCAGCTGGCTGGACGAGGCCTACCGTGTCTCCTCGCCGCAGCCGTGGCGGCTTCCGGCGGGCTGTTTGCGCGTTGAGAAGCCTAGAGGGAAGGCCTGCCGCGGCAGCAAAAGCGCTCATGAGTTGGAGTGCCGAGCGTCTGTCGTGCATCAGCTAGGCCACAGCAGCTGTATTCACGGGTCGCGACCTAACGTACTAACTTCGCTTTCCCACAGTCCGGACCGCTTGATGTCACCCTGAGTTTATCTGGCACGATGTTGGCTGACAAAAGCCTCAGGCTGCGTCTCCGGGGAGTTCACGCCCTGCTGAAGCTTAGCTGGTTCCTGCGGCGCCCCCCAAGCTTCGGTGTGCATGCTTTAGCGCTGACGCCGCAGGGCAAGGCCATCCTCCGTCGTTCGGTGGCCACCATCGCCCGCAAGCGGCTTGGTGAGGAGAATTGGATCCAAGGGCGCATCATGCTTGGCCACGTGCAGCCAACCACTAGCGACATATATGCCGTCAGCGATCCCGCCCATCTTGGCCGTGCTCTCGCGGTCACCGCCGCGCTAATCGAAGAGATTGAAGCACTCGCTCCTGGCGCATTTTACCGCAGTTTTACCGCACACAAAAATGGCGGTCCTCCAGCCGACCAACCTTAAGTTATTGCAGTGTAAGGAGAAAAAATGGTGGGCGTGGCAAGGATTGAACTTGCGACCCCTGCGATGTCAACACAGTGCTCTACCACTGAGCTACACGCCCACTCGGGCTGGCATTTAGATTGGGGTACCGGGCGGTGCAAGGTCTGCCGGACGATTACACTCGCCCGTGCTGGTCCTCGGTATGGAAGATTCGGTCGACCTCGGCGACGAGGTACTTGAGGTGGAACGGCTTCGACAGCAGCTTGGCCTCGGGCGCCGTCCGCCCGCCCTGCAGGGCGACCGCGGCGAAGCCGGTGATGAACATCACCCGGATCGCCGGATCGATTACCGAGGCTTTCTGGGCGAGCTCGATGCCGTCCATTTCCGGCATGACGATGTCGGTCAGCAGCAGGTCGAAGCGCCCCGCCTGGAGCAGCGGCATGGCTTCGGTTCCGCAGCCGACCGCCTCGACCTCATAGCCGACGCGCTGCAACGCGCGCTGCAAATATTCGCGCATCGACGTGTCGTCTTCGGCCAGCAAAATTCTTGCCATCGCCCCATCTTATGCGCGCAGCGTTCAAGATTTTCCAGCCGCTATTGCGCTTGCTCGAGCGTTGACCGGGCCCCATTCGTCCTAGATTGAGACGGTGCAGTGAGCTACCCCGAGACCAACATTACGCCGCTTTCCGCACCGGTCGTCCATCCGCCCCGGGCCGATCTGCCGGTGCTTCTGTCGGTGCCGCACTCGGGCCGCGACTATCCCGATTGGCTGGTGGCGATGGCGTCGGGCGGTCGCCGGGCGCTCGCCGCGCTCGAGGACCCGCTGGTCGACCGACTGGTGTGGCGAGCGGTCCAGCACGGCACCGCGGCGGTGATCGCCCGGGCTCCGCGCGCGGCGATCGACTGCAACCGCGCCGAGGACGATGTCGACCCGTCGGTGATCGAGGGCAGCCGTCGCGGGCGGATCAGCGCCCGGGCTCGCGGCGGTCTCGGGATCGTGCCGGGCCGGACTCAGAGCCACGGCTATTTGTGGCGGCGCTCAATCGGCTCCAGCCAGCTCGAGGACCGGCTCGACCAGGCCCACCTCCCCTACCATCGGGCGCTCGAGCAGCAGCTCGGCGAGCTCGCGGCAAGATACGGCGGAGCGATCCTGCTCGATTGCCATTCGATGCCGCCGCCGGCGCGCGGGATCTCGCCGATCGTTTTCGGCGACTGCCACGGGCGAAGCGCCGCCCCCTGGGTCAGCGCCGAGGCGATGCGGATCGCTCGGGCGGCCGGCTTTGTCGCCGGTCTCAACGATCCGTTCGCCGGCGGCCACGTCGTCGAGCGGCATGGCGCTCCACAGCACGGGGTCCATGCGCTTCAGATCGAGATCGACCGGCGAACCTATCTGAACGAACGGCTCGACTCGCCCGGACCGGGATTCGACGCGATCGCCTCGCTGATCGAGGCGCTTGCGGCGGGTCTCGGGGCTTTGCTCCTCAGCCGGCAGTTCGCCACCGCGGCGGAATAAAACGGCCACCCCGTTCAGGCCGGGATGGCGCTCGATTCATGCGTCGACGGTCACCCGCTCCGGAGCGGCGATCGGCCCTTTGCCCTGCATCACCTGGCGCGAGAACACCTCGCGGATTTGCGGCAGCGAAAACAGATGGCCGTAGATCAGCGCCAGCATGCCGCTCTGGTTGATCTTTCTCAATTCGTCGCCCCGCATCTCGCGGAGCTTCTCCTCGTCGACCATCTGGAAACCGCGATAAACGAACGGCTGCTCGGCGCCCTCGGGCTGGATCGCGACCTCGCCGTCCATCAGCAGCCCCGACTTTTTCAATTCGTCGAGAAACGCCGCGGTTCGCTGGCCGGCGGTCTCGAACTGTTCGCAAAACTCGAGGATTGCCTTGGTCGCCTGGCTGGGCTGGTCGCCGTCGAACAGCGGCTCGCCGTCGTCGAAGTCGCCGACCGCTCCGGCGGTCGGGTCGAAGCACAGCGACAGCTCGTCGCTCTCCGGCCGAAGCCGCGCCAGCAGGAACGGGTAGCGGCGCATGTAGGCCGGCACGTAGATGGTCGGGTCGTGGAGCTTGCCTTCCTCGTTGAGGAAGACGTTGATGCCCTCGCTCAAACCCATCAGCACCAGCGGCACCGGGTTGTCGCCGATCGAGAAGACGATCGGATAGTGGCGCTGAAGCAGCGAGAACTCGTCGACCGTCGCCGGGATCGCATGGGTGCTGGCGATCATCGACGGCTTATCGACCGGCCGGATCTTCATTTTCCCGTGCTGGCCGACGTTCAAGGCTTCGAGCGAGTTATAGAATAACGGCAGGGGCTGGTTCGGCGCGGCAGTCGCCATTCGATCGATCTCCCAAGGTCTCAGGCGGATCCGGGGTTGAGGCACGAAGCGCCGCCATCCAGCCGGAGATTTGCGGTCGAGCCTCTATTCCGAGCCGTCTGTTTAGGCAAGGCCGGACGCTTCAGGCCGGCCTCGCCACCGCTCCTGCGCCTTCAATTCATTGACCATTCAACCCCTTGCTGCAAAGCCCGCGCCGATGAGGGTGGGAGGAAAATGACCGTATCGAGCTTCCTGGTGCTGTTTCCGTTGCTGCTTGGAATCGCTTCGTCCCAGGACGATTCCCAGGGCGAGGAGCCGCAGCCGAGCGTCAGCCGGCTGGTGGTCGAGCGCCAGTGGATCGTCCGGGTTCCGGTCCGGCCGCAGCGGGACGTGCAAGGGTTCGAGTGGGGCGAGGGCAAGAAAGTCAAATGCTTCCGGACCAAGGAGATCCGCGGAGCGCTTCTGTCGGGAGTCGATCACGTCGACTTCCTGCTTGGCCAGCGCCAACGGGTGCGGGCGTCGTTCGACGGCAATTGCCCGGCGCTCGACTTCTACGGCGGCTTCTATCTGAAAACCGACGACGACCGGATCTGCGCGCGGCGCGACTCCGTCCATTCGCGGATGGGCGGGAGCTGCCGGATCGATCGCTTCCGGCGGCTCAAGCCGAAGCTCAAGGACTGAGCCTTGCCGGGTTGCGGCATCGGCCCTTCCTTGACAATTTCGTCGCGGCAGCGTTAGCCCCGCCGGCAGTTGCGGCCGCTTAGCGAGGGCGCTCGCCACCTTAATCTTCCGGATTTTTGAATGTCTTTTGCCGATCTCGGCCTTTCCGACGAATTGCTGCGCGCGGTCGCCGACAGCGGCTATGGCGAGCCCACCCCGATCCAGAAGGGCGTCATCCCGTCGGTGCTGATGGGCAAGGACATCGTCGGCATCGCCCAGACCGGCACCGGCAAGACCGCCGGCTTCGTCCTGCCGATGATCGACATCCTCCACCACGGCCGCAGCCGGGCCCGGATGCCGCGCTCGATGATCCTCGAGCCGACCCGCGAGCTCGCCGCCCAGGTCGCCGAGAATTTCGAGAAATACGGCAAGTACCACAAGCTCTCGATGGCTCTGCTGATCGGCGGCGTCCAGATGGGCGACCAGGTCAAAGCGCTCGAAAAAGGCGTCGACGTTCTGATCGCCACTCCGGGCCGGCTGATGGACCTGTTCGGGCGCGGCAAGATCCTGCTCAACGGCTGCAAATTGCTGGTCATCGACGAAGCCGACCGGATGCTCGACATGGGCTTCATCCCCGACATCGAAGAGATCTGCTCGAAGCTCCCCAAATCGCGCCAGACCTTGCTGTTCTCGGCGACCATGCCGCCGCCGATCCAGAAGCTCGCCGCCAAGTTCCTCAACGACCCCAAGCGCGTCGAGGCGACCCGGCCGGCGACCGCCAACGTCAACATCGAGCAGCGGCTGGTCGAAGTCCGCGCAGACAAGAAAAAGGACAAATTGCGCGAGCTTCTGCGAGCCACGGAGTTCAAGAACGCGATCGTGTTCTGCAACCGCAAGACCACCGTCCGCGAGCTCTTTTCGAGCCTCAAGCGCTCGGGCTTCGCGGTCGGCCAGATCCAGGGCGACATGGAGCAGTCGGACCGAATCGCCGAGTTCGACCGCTTCAAGCAGGACGAGATCAACATCCTCGTCGCCTCGGACGTCGCCGCGCGCGGGCTCGACGTCAAAGGCGTCAGCCATGTGATCAACTTCGACGTTCCATGGCAGCCTGACGATTACATCCACCGAATCGGCCGCACCGGCCGCGCCGGGATGAAGGGCATCGCGATCTCGCTCGCGACCCCGGCGGATGCCGAGCAGGTCGCCGCGATCGAGAAACTGACCGGCTTCAAGATCGCCCGTAGCGGCGAGCAAACGACGCCGGCGGCCGAACCCCGCGAGGAGCGCGAACCGCGCGAGGCAAGGCCGCCGCGCGAATCCCGCAAGCCGCGCGCCAGCCGCGAGTCCCGCCCGCCGCGCGGCGAGCGCCCGCCCCGCGCCGAGCCGCCCGAAAAGGCCTCACCGCCGCCCTCGAAAGCCAAGGAAGATCGCAAACCCCGCCCGCCGCGCCGCGACCCCCAGCCGCAAGCCGAGGAGACCGACGAAGGCTGGAACGGCCCGATGCCCAGCTTTCTCTCGATCAAGGCCGACTAGCTCGCCCGACTTCCGCGATACCGCTCCAGAACCTCGCCCGCATACGCCGCCAGCCGTCCCTTGCCGATCGCATCCCTGAGCCCCTGCATCAGGCGCTGGTAGAACCACAGATTATGCTCGGTCATCAGCATCGCGCCCAACATCTCACCCGACTTGACCAGATGGTGGACGTAGGCGCGCTCGAAGCGGGCGCAGGCCGGGCACGGGCAGCCGGGCTCGATCGGCTCGCGGTCCTCGGCGAAGCGCGCGTTCCTGAGGTTGAGAGCGCCGTCGGCGGTGAACGCCTGGCCGGTCCGCCCGGACCGCGTCGGCAGCGCGCAGTCGAACATGTCGATGCCACGCCGCACCGCCTCGACGAGATCGTCGGGCTTGCCGACCCCCATCAAATAGCGCGGCTTGTCCGCCGGCAGCAACCCGGCGGCGAAATCGAGGCAGGCGAGCATCGCCTCCTGCCCCTCGCCGACCGCGAGACCGCCGACCGCGTAACCGTCGAAACCGATGTCGGTGAGCGCATCCGCAGACGTCTGGCGCAGCCCCTCGTCCAGCGCCCCCTGCTGGATCCCGAACAGCGCCGCCTTACCCGAATGCTCTTCGCCCTTTTCATCATCAAAGGCATCGAACGCGTCGCGCGACCGCTTCGCCCAGCGCATCGAGCGCTCCATCGCCGCCACCTGCTCGGGCCGACCCGAGGTCGTCGGCACCAGCTGGTCGAACGCCATGACGATGTCGGCGCCCAGCAGCCGCTGGACCTCGATCGAGCGCTCGGGGGTCAGCATATGCGCTGAGCCGTCGAGGTGACTTTTGAAGCTCACGCCCTCCTCGCTGACCGTGGTCAGCTCGGACAGGCTCATCACCTGGTAGCCGCCGCTGTCGGTCAGGATCGGCCGCTCCCAGCCCATGAAGCGATGCAGCCCGCCCAATCGCGCGACCCGCTCGGCGCCCGGCCGAAGCATCAAATGATAAGTGTTGCCGAGGATCATGTCGGCGCCCGAGGCGGCGACGTCGTCGGGCTTCATCGCCTTGACCGTCCCAGCGGTGCCGAGCGGCATGAACGCCGGTGTCCGAACGACGCCCCGCCGCAGCGCGATCGCGCCGGTTCGGGCGGCGCCGTCGCTCGCGGCAATCGTGAATGAAAAGCGCTCGGTGCCCACCCACGGCGCGCTAGGCGGCCCATCTGGCGGAGACAAGCTCGGCCGCGGCGCCCCGGCGCGCCGAGCCTAAGCGGCGAGCTTGGGAGTGGTGACTCTTTTCGCCAGCAGTTCCGCTATCCGGTCCGCCGGCAAGGCGCTTCCGAACAAATAGCCCTGGCCGACGGCGCAACCCAGCGCCGACAGGAAATCGTGTTGCATGACGGTCTCGATTCCCTCCGCGACCACCTGGATCTTGAGCGCTCGCCCAAGCCCGACCACGGCGTCGACGATCGCCCCGTCTTCGGCATCGATCTGCAGGTCGCGAATGAACGACCGGTCGATCTTGATGATCTCGATCGGGAATCGCTTGAGGTGCGTCAGCGACGCGAAGCCGGTTCCGAAATCGTCGAGCGCAAGCTTGATCCCCGCCTGGGCAAGTTCGTTGAACGTGCGCTCGACATGCTCGATCGCCTGCCCGAGCAGGACGCTTTCGGTGACTTCCACCTGGATGCATTCGGGAGCGATCCCGGCCGCGCGCAATTTGCCGAGCAGCCGTTCGGCAAAGTCCCCACGGCGCAGCTCGGCGAGCGCCGCATTGATCGCGACATGGCCGAAGGTCAGCCCGGCGGCCTGCCAGCCCAGGATGTCCCGGATGACCCCGTCGACCATCCGGTCGCTGAGCTTCACGGCGAGCGTCGAATCCTCGAACGCGGCGGCGATGCAACCCGCCGCTTTGGGCTCACGGCCCGGCAAGCAGCACCGAAGCAGCGCTTCAAAGCCGATGATCGCGTTGGACTGGAGGTCGATCTTCGGCTGGTAGAACGGCTGGACGAAATCGCCGTCGAGAGCCGCGGCCGCGATCGACAGCATATCGCCCCGCAGCCGCATGCTCGACCACATCGAGGCGTTATAAAGCCGGAATGCGCCGCGGCCCGACGCTTTTGCCTCGTAAAGAGCGAGATCCGCGTGCTTGAGCATGTTTTCGGCGCCGGCTCCTTCGCAGCAGCTCGCGCCGATGCTGGCCCGCGAGTGAATCAGCTTGCCGTGATGCTCGATCGGCTCGCCGAGGCGGTCGAGGAGGTCGGTCGAGAACGCCTGGATTTCGGCCGATCCGCACATGCCCGTCAGCAGCAGCCCGAATTCATCGCCACCGAGCCGCACGACGCAATCGTCCGATCGGGTCGAGAGCCTAAACGTTCGGCGAAAGCTCGAAGCAGTGCGTCGCCCGCATCGTGTCCCAGGGTATCGTTGGTCAGCTTGAACTCGTCGACGTCGAGGAGAAGCAGTGCAAAGCGGGCGGATTCCAAGTCGCCGCTCGTCAGACTATCCATCCGGCGCTGGAACAACGCCCGATTCGGAAGTCCCGTGAGCGAATCGTGGAACGCCAGATGGTGGGCATGGGCTTCCGCGGCGGCAATTTCGCCCGCCGCGTTGCGCAACCGCCGCCCGAGGAACAGCATGAACGAGGCGAGCCCGATCAGGATCAACAGGTTGATCGGCACGAGCTTCCACAGGATTCGAGTTCCGGGAAGCTCGGGTTTCCAAATCAGGTGCCCGACCGTCTGATCCCACTCGCCTTGGAGCTGAATCTCATGTTCGCCGCGCTGCCGGTCGTGCTCGCGCGAAAATCGCGGAGAGGAGATCAGCTGACGCGAGCTGAGCTCGGTAAGGAAGTCCGCGTCGACATAGCGAATGCTGATCAGGACCGGCCAGTCGCCTATGGGCTTCACGTGACCGGTTGTGCTCGGTTCGATGAGCATCGCGCTTGCCGCCGCCGGCCGGCCGCCGATCAGAGTTATTTGCGAGTCATGAGTCGCACGCGGCGTCGTTCGCACACTACTGTCGGGTCCCACGTTTCGCCCGGGATTGCGGTCGTGTCGACCGTTGCCGCGCGGGTCGCGGTTTCGAACGGCATCCACCAGCGGCCCAATGTCCGCCGAAAGCCTCGTGTAGCGGTCTAGTGACACCCGCTTCCCCTTCGCAGTCGCAAACAGGGGCTGGTCCAAGCCATCGAGGATAAAGGTTTCGTCGTGGCCGAATAAACCGTGAAGGTACCTGCCGAACCATTCCTGAAGCCAGACTACATCCGGCCGATCCGAGACAAGCTGCGAGATCGCGTCATCCCAGATCGCCACCGTTTCCTGTTGAAGCGCAAGCTCGTCGACGCTCGCCTCCATCGCGTGCCGGGCCGAGCGGGCCTGTCGTTCGACCGAGACCGCATCGCTTTCGTGCGTCGCCCAATAAACTCCGGCACCGGCGAGGAACAACGCGGCGAAAATCGTCGCTCCGATGGCGATGATGATCGTCACGGAAAAGACGTTCCGATGCCCCGACATCTGGTTCGGAGATGGATCGGCGCCGGTCGACATGAGGCCGGGTTATGATCGACGAACTAACAAGCGATGGAACTCTGGTCCGTTTCGGACTCGAACCGCGACATTTCCAACCAGTCACTCGCCCCGAGGCAGCAGCAGGCTCGCGTCGCCGTAGCTGTAGAATCGATACCCCCGTTCAACCGCGTGGGCGTAGGCCGACTTCATGACGCCGAGGCCCATCAGCGCGCTGACCAGCATGAACAAAGACAGACAGCGCAAG
>JBPCQE010000059.1:0-4687 GCA_050998435.1 Sphingomicrobium sp.
CGCATGACGCTGCGAGTCCCGATGACCCTGACCATCATTCCGGCTTTGACGGTGTCGATCGGCAGCCAGCATTTCGCCATTCCACGCTCGGCGATCGACGAGATCGTCCGCGCCAACGGCGAGTCGGTGAAGCTCGAGCGCGTCGGCGGCTCCGGCATCGCGACCATCCGCGGCCGCCGGGTGCCACAGATCGTGCTCGCTGACATCCTCGGCCTAAACAGTCCGATGAAGGACGACGAGCGGACGCTGGTCGTCCTTCGCCCCGCCGGCGGCGACGTCTACGCTTTGGCGGTCGACAAAATCCACGACCACGAAGAGCTGGTCGTCAAACCGGCGGCTCCGGCGGTCATGGCGACCGGCCTCTATGCCGGCACGACCCTGGCCGACGACGGCAGCCCGATCCTGTTGTTCGACCCCGCCGGGCTGGCCGAGGTCGGCGGAGTCAAGCTCGAGGCGCAGGAGCGCGCCGCCCGGATTGCCGAGGGCCCGGCGGTTGCCGCGGTGAAAGACACCGAGGTGATCCTGTTCCGCGGCCTCGACGGGGGGCGCCGGGCGCTGCGCCTGTCGGTCGTCGATCGGATCGAGGAAGTGCCCGCCGCCGCGATCAGGCCCGGCGCCGGACAGCTTCGAGTCCAGCTCGGCGAGGCGATCCTTCCGCTCGCCGGCATCGGCGAGTCCGGGCTGCCCGCCGGCAAGGTCCGCCTGTTCCGCTTGAACGACGGCAGCCACGAGGTCGGTTACTGTTTCCTGGAGGTGATCGACCTGTCGGTGATCGACCACGACGTCATTCCGGCCGACCTGCCGGGCGAAATCGGCGGAGTCACGCTGATCGCCAACGAGCCCGCCGAGCTGATCGACGCGCACTGGCTGTTCGCCAACCATGTCGGAACGGCCGCAAAGCCGGTCGATGAGCAGCCCGTCTGCCGACTTCCGGCCGACGATCCGTGGATGCAGAACATGCTTCGCCCGATCGTCGAGGCCGCCGGTTACCGAGTGGTCGGCGAAAGCGACGAGGCCGAGGCCGACCTGGTGATCGTGGGCGAAGACGCGAAAGTCGATAAGGGCGCCGCCGCTCGAACCATCCGACTGCGCTCCGAGCCCGAAGCGGCGAACGCCAAGGATCGCAGCATCTATCGCTACGACCGGGCGGCGCTGGTAATGGCGTTGAAGTCCGCGGGGGGAGGGCGCAGCCGATGAACCAGCTTCTCCTCGTCGTCACCATCGGCGGACAGCGCGTCGCGCTGCCGTCCGACGCGGTCGAATCGGTGGTCGAGCTCGAAGCCTTGATTCCGGTGCCGCGCGCGGCCCCGCACGTCGCCGGCCTGTCGGCGCTGCGCAGCCGGGTTTTGACGGTTATCGACTGCATGCGCTCGCTCGAGCTCGGTGCGACCGATTGCTCGGACGGCGTCCGCGAGGCCGCGGTCGTCGAGCTTGACGGCCATCATTACGCATTGATCGTCGACCTTGTCGAAGATGTGGTCGAGGCGTTGTCCGACCCGGCGCCGGTGCGCGCGGCGATGGGCGAGGGCTGGGAGCGCGTGTCGGCGGGGCTGGTCGAGACCGAGACCGGGCCGCTGCTGCTGGTCGACGTCGCGGCCCTGATCGCCGGAGTCGAAGCCAAGGCGGCCTAAGCTCATGAAGCTTAAGCTCTTCGTTACCCTTGCGGATTAAACATCTAAGCCAATCAAAACGGGAACCGAGAATGAAGAGCTGTCTGATCGTCGATGACTCCAAGGTGATCCGCAAGGTCGCCCGTCACATCCTCGAAACCCTCGAGTTCGAGGTCGAGGAAGCCGGCGACGGCCGCGAGGCGCTGTCGCGCTGCGAGGCCAAAATGCCCGACGTCGTCCTGCTCGACTGGAACATGCCGGTAATGAGCGGGATGGAGTTTCTCCGGCTGCTTCGGCAGCGCGGCCACAGCGACCAGCCCAAGGTCGTCTTCTGCACCACCGAGAACGACATGGCCCACATTCGCGCCGCGCTCGAAGCGGGCGCGGACGAATATGTGATGAAGCCGTTCGACCGCGAGACGCTCCACATCAAGCTGCAGCTCGTCGGCGTCGCCTGAGCTAGCCGACGTGGAGCGGGCGCTCGCCAGATCGCGGGACCGCCTCGAAGCGACCCGTCCCCAGCGCCGACGCATTCGGCTGATGATCGTCGATGATTCGATGGTCGCCCGGGCGGTGCTGTCGCGAATGGTGGAAAGCGACGGCCAATTCGAAATCGTCGCCGTCGCCGGGACCGCCGAGGACGCCATCGAGGCGCTCCAGTCGGTCCGCGTCGACGTCATTCTTCTCGACCTCGAGATGCCGGGCGCCGGCGGGCTCAAATCGATCCCGCGGATCATCGCCGCCGCCGCCGGAGCGCGGATCATGATCGTCTCGTCGCTGGCCGATGAAGGCGCCGAGGAAACCGTCGCCGCGCTCGCGCTTGGCGCCGCGGACACGCTTCCAAAGCCCGGCACGGGGCGCTTCAATGGCCGCTTCTCGGAAATCCTGCTGCGCAAGCTGAAGGCGCTCGGGGACGAGGGGCCGCGTCCCGTATCCGTCGCGCCGCGCGATCTCGCGCTCGGCAACGCGCTGCGCTCGATGCCGGCCGACCCGATCGACATCCTCGCGCTCGGCGCTTCGACCGGCGGCATCCACGCGCTCGGCACGCTGTTCCAGAATCTGCCCAAGCGGATCGGCATCCCGATCCTGATCACCCAGCATCTTCCAACGCCGTTCATGAGCGTGTTCGCGCGCCAGCTCGGAGTCGTCGCCGAGCGCGAGGCGCTGGTCGCCGTCGACGGCATGGAGCTGTTCCCCGACCGGATGATCATCGCCCCGGGAGACGCGCATTTGACCGTCGACGTAATCGACGGCTCGGCGGTCGTCCGGCTGACCAATGGCCAGTCGTCGAGCGGCTGTCTGCCGTCCCTGGACCCGATGCTCGCCTCGGTCGGGGCATTGTTCGGCGCCGGCGCGCTCGGCGTCGTGCTGACCGGAATGGGCCGCGACGGTGTCGAAGGTGCTGGTCGTCTCGTCGCCTGCGGCGGCTCGATCCTCGCCCAGGATTCGGCCAGCTGCGCAGTGTGGGGAATGCCGCGCGCGGTGCTCGAAGCGGGCCTCGCCTACGCGGTGATGCCGCCGGACAAGCTTGCCCGCCGGATTGCCGCGCGCACCGGGGATTCCGGATGCAGGTAAGCGACAGCTCCAGCCGAATTCTGGCCAGCCTGCTCGAGGCGCGCACCGGACAGCAGCTGACGATGAGCCGTCGGTGGCGGATCGAAACGGCGCTCGCCTCACTGCTCCGCGAACGCGGCATCGCCAACCTCGACGAATTGATCACCATTCTCGTCATGGGCCGCGAGCCGAGCCTGTCCAACCAGGTGGTGGAGGCGTTGCTCAACAACGAGACCTATTTCTTCCGCGACCGCTCGCCGTTCGACCTGCTGGCCTGCCACGCTTTGCCGACGCTCGCCCGGACTCGCGAATCGAGCCGCCGGATTCGAATCTGGTCGGCCGGCTGCTCGACCGGCCAGGAAGCCTACAGCCTGGCGATGCTGTTTGCGGAGAGCCAGCCCAACTGGCGCGATTGGACCATCGACATCCTCGCCACCGATGTCTCGAACTCGGTCATCGATCGCACCCGAAGCGGCGTCTACACCCAGTTCGAGGTCCAACGCGGCCTCGGAATCAACCAGACCATCCGCTGGTTCGAGGAGTGCGAGGACGGCTGGCGTGCGGTCGAGGCGCTGCGCAAGCCGGTCCGCTTTCAGGTTCACAATTTGCTCGAGCAGCCGCCGCACCCGGGCCAATTCGACATCATCCTGTGCCGCAACGTGTTGCTCTACCTCTGCGCGGAGAAGCGCGCTTTGGCGTTCGAGCGGCTGGCCTCGGCCATGGCGCCCGACGGCTGGCTGATGCTCGGCGCCGGCGAGACGGTCATCGGCCAGACCCGCAAGCTGGCGTCCGACGGCAATGCGCGCGGCCTTTACCGGCTGGTCGGCGAGGCTTCCAACGGCGAAAAGCGCGCCGGCCACGACCGAAGGACCGCCGCCGGGGCTTGACCGATCGTGCCGGCTCGTGCGCCATTGCGCGCATGGAAATGATCGAACGGCCATCGCCCAATTTCGACGAGCGGGCGCTGCCGGTGTCGATGATCGTTCTCCACTACACCGGGATGCCCGACGCGGATGGCGCGCTCGACCGGCTGACCTCGCCCGAATCGCAGGTGTCGGCCCATTATCTGGTCGACGAGGACGGCAGCATCTTCTCACTGGTCGACGAATCTCGGCGCGCCTGGCACGCCGGCAAATCGCGCTGGCGCGGGGTAAGCGACATCAATTCGGCCAGCATCGGCATCGAGATCGTTAATCCGGGCCACGAGTTCGGCTACCGGCCGTTTCCCGACGAGCAGATCGCAGCGCTGATCCCGCTGGTTTCCTCAATCAAGGAGCGCCACGCGATCGGCCGCGGCAATGTCGTCGGCCATTCCGATGTCGCCCCGGCGCGCAAGGAGGATCCGGGCGAGCTGTTTCCCTGGGAGGCGCTGGCCCGGCGCCGCCTCGCGCTCCCAAGCCCCAGGCGCGACTTGATCGACCCGTTCTGGACCGACGCGGGTTTCCTGCTCGCGCTCGAGCGTTTCGGCTACGACGTCACCGACCCGCAGAAAGCGGTGATCGCCTTTCAGCGCCGCTTCCGCC
>JBPCQE010000029.1:0-10234 GCA_050998435.1 Sphingomicrobium sp.
GGTGGGGGCCAACGCCGCGCTGGTCGTCGTGCCTTATTACAACAAGCCGAGCCAGGCCGGGATCGCGGCGCACTTCCGCGCATTGGCCGAGGTCTCGGACCTGCCGATCATTGTCTACAACGTGCCGTCGCGGACGGTTGCCGACATCTCGGTCGAGACCTTGGCCGAGGTCGCCCGGCTGCCGACCGTCATCGGAGTCAAGGACGCGACCGGCAACCTTGGCCGGGTCACCGCCCAGCGGCTCGCCTGCGGCGCCGAATTCTGCCAGCTCTCGGGCAACGACGACATGGCGCTGGGCTTTAACGCGATGGGTGGGGTCGGCTGCATCTCGGTCACCGCCAACGTCGCGCCCAGGCTGTGCGCCGAATTCCAGGAGGCGACCCGCGAGGGCCGCTGGGACGAAGCGCTCGAGCTCCAGGACCGGCTGTATCCGCTGCATGCCGCGCTGTTCAGCGACGCTTCGCCGGGGCCGACGAAATATGCGCTGTCGAAAGTCCGCGCCGGCTTCCCGACCGAGCTGCGGCTGCCGCTGACCGAGCCGTCGGAAGCGTCGCGCAAGGCGGTCGACGCCGCGTTGGAGCACGCAGGCCTCCTCTAATGTCCAAGCCGTTGCCGCCGCCGTTCGACAAAAAGAAGGTCGTCGCCGAGAACCGGCGCGCTCGGTACGATTATTTCGTCGAGGAGCGGCTCGAGGCCGGGATCGAGCTTACCGGTACCGAGGTGAAGTCGCTTCGCGGCGGTGAGGGCTCGATTGCCGAGAGTTACGCCGCGGTCGACGGCGACGAGCTGTGGCTGATCAACAGCCATGTCCCCGAATACAGCCACGGCAACCGGCTCAATCACCATCCGCGGCGTCCCCGGAAATTGTTGCTCAAGGGCCGTGAGATCGCCAAGCTGCAAGGCGCGGTGACGCGCCAGGGGCTGACGATCGTTCCACTGTCGATCTATTTCAACGGCAGCGGCCGAGCGAAGGTCGAGCTGGCGGTCGCCCGCGGAAAGAAGATGCACGACAAGCGCGACACCGAGAAAGAACGCGATTGGAAGCGCGAGCAGGGCCGCCTGCTGAGGAAGCATGGCTGATCCGGCGCAGAGCTGGCGTTTGCCGGTGATCGCCGGCCGCTTGTCGGAAGACGCTGGCGGTCCGTTACAGAATTGCGGCAGCTTCGGGCGCATCGGCAATTGATGGTGGTTGGAGGGACGAAATGGTTCGATTGATGGTGGTGCTGGCTGCAACGACGGCCTTGGCGGGATGCGCGGCGCGGACGGTTCCGCCGGCCGAAATAGCGCCCGCGGTCGAAACTGCGACGGTGGTCGAGGTCGCGCCGGCGCCCAAGCCGGAGCTCGGCAGCTTCGGCTTCGACACCGCGGGCATGGACACGACCGTCCGTCCCGGCGACAATTTCTATCAGTTCGCCAACGGCGCCTGGGCGAAGAACACGCCGATCCCGGCCGACAAGGCGAATTACGGGATGTTCACCAGGCTCGACGATCTGTCGAAGGACCGCACCAAAATCATCGTCGAGGAAGCCGCAAAGGATTCGGGAAACAAGATCGGCAACGCTTATTCGAGCTATCTCGACGAAGCGAGCGTCGAGGCCAAAGGGCTGGCGCCGCTCGAGCCGTGGCTCAACGAAGTCCGCTCGTTGTCGTCAAAGGCCGGTTATCCGGCGCTGCTCGCCCGCGCCGAGCGGCTCGGAATCGGCACTCCGTTCGCGGCCTTTATCGGCCAGGACGACAAGCAGCCCGAAAATTATGCGCTGACCATGATCCAAGGCGGCATCGGCATGCCCGACCGCGATTATTATCTGTCGAACGATGCCAAGATCGCCGACACGCGCTCCAAATATGTCCAGCATCTGACCAACGTGCTGGCGCTGGCAGGCGAAAAAAACGCTGCAGCTCGGGCCAAAGCGATCCTCGCCTTCGAGACCGGGATCGCCCGGGCGCACTGGACCCGGGTCGACAGCCGCGACGCGACCAAGACCTACAATCTGCTGACCGTCGCCGAGCTGGTGAAGGCCGCGCCCGGCTTCGATTTCAAAACCCTGTTCAGCAGCGCCGGAGTCAATATCGACAAGCTGATCGTCGCCCAGCCGAGCGCCATCACCGGAATCGCCGCGCAGGTTCGGCGAACCCCATTGGCGGTGCTCAAGGACCAGCTCCTGGTCCGCTCGATCGACGGTTACGCGGGCTTCCTTCCGGCCGCCTTCGACAAGGAGAATTTCTCCTTTTACGGGACGGTTCTGTCCGGCACTCCGGAGCAGGAGCCGCGCTGGAAGCGGGCGGTCAATTTCACCACCGCGGCGCTGTCCGACGACGTCAGCAAGATCTACGTCGACCGCTACTATACGCCCGAGACTAAGGCGGCGGCCGACGAGCTGGTCCGGAACGTCGTCGCGGCGATGGGCCGGCGAATCGACAATCTCGCCTGGATGGCGCCGGCGACCAAGGCTCGGGCCCGCGCCAAGCTCGCCAATTTCCGCACCAAGATCGGCTATCCGAGCCAGTGGCGCGACTTTTCCGGTCTGGAAATCCGCCGCGACGATTTGTTCGGCAACGCGATGCGCTCTGCCCAATTCGAGCATGAATATCAGGTCGGCAAGCTCGGCGGCGCGATCCGGCGCTGGGAGTGGGGAATGACCCCAATGACGGTCAACGCCTACGCCAATTTCACCATGCAGGAGATCGTTTTTCCGGCGGCGATCCTGCAGCCGCCGTTCTTCGATCCCAACGCCGATCCGGCGATCAACTACGGCGGCATAGGAGCGGTGATCGGCCACGAGATCAGCCACCATTTCGACGACCAGGGGGCCAAGTATGACGAGTTCGGGCGCCTGGCCGACTGGTGGACTCAGGCCGACCTCCAGGCGTTCCAGGCGGCCGGCAAGACGCTGGTCGACCAGTATAATGCCTACGAGCCGCTGCCCGGGATGAAGATCAAGGGCGACTTCACGCTCGGAGAGAACATCGGCGACCTCGCCGGCCTGACCGTCGCCTACGACGCCTACCTGCACGCGCTCGGCGGACGATCGGCGCCGGTGATCGACGGCACCACCGGCGACCAGCGCTTCCATCTCGGCTGGGCGCAGGTTTGGCGGCGCAACTATCGCGAGGCGAACCTTCGCCAGCGGCTTCTGACCGACCCGCACTCGCCGTCCGAATATCGGGTCGCCGTCGTCCGCAACCTCGACCCCTGGTACTCGGCGTTCGACGTCCAGCCCGGCCACAAGCTCTATCTCGCCCCGCCCGCGCGGGTGCGGATCTGGTAGATGCTTCACCAGGAGCTGCCTTCGGTCGATTCGACTCCACTCGACGGAGTAACGCGCTGGCTGGTTCCGGCACTGGCCGGCGCGGCGTCCCTGACCGGAGCCTTGCTCGCCTGGCTGCTCGGCTACCCGCTGGTCGCGGCCGGTTTCGTCGTCGCCGGGCTGGTCGGCGCGGTGGCGGTGAAGCTGGCGGACAAGCGCCCCGAGCCCGTCGTCCCGCAAGCCGGCACGCTCGGCTTGGCGCCCGATTATTCGGTAATCGGCTCGACTCTCGGCCTCAGCCGCGAGCCGGCCGCGCTGACCAACAGCGACGGCGGCCTGCTGATCGCCAACAGCGCCTATCGCGACCGGTTCGGAGGCGCCTGCCCGCCGCTCGAACTCGGCACCGACGAGGATTCGTCGCAGTCGCTGCAACTGGTGCGGACGATGGCCTGGCGCGACGGCGGCGGCTGCGCGGCCGGGGTCGCGACCGAATCGGGTACGGCGGCGGTCGAGGTCGAGCGGGTCGGTTCAAGCGGCGATCTGCTGCTGTGGCGATTCCCGCAGGCGAGCGCTCCGGATCCGATGAGCGTCGCCGCCAAGTGGGTCGCCGGCCCGATCGGCGAGCGGCTCGCCGCCGCCGGGCTGCTCGCCGCTTTGGTCGATGGCGACGGCCGTCTGATCGCCGCCAACCGCTCGTTCGCCGGCCGCGCGGTGACTCACGAGGAAGATGCCGACAAGCTGCGCTTCGCCGATCTCGTCGAGTTCACCGAGGGCGGGAAAGGACGACTAATCGCCGATGGCGAGTCGGCGCGGCCGATGCAGCTTATCCACATCCCGGTCGACCCGCGCCAGGACGGTGGCGCCGGCACGTTCCTACTGGTCGAAGCGCACGAGGGCGGGACACTCGACTCCGCCGACCTCCAGGCGTTGCTTGAGATCCTTCCGATCGGCCTCGCTTTGATCGATCGCGACGGCCGCTTCCTGACCATGAACCGGGCGTTCCGGGTCGCCGCCGGGATCAAGGGTGCGGCAATGCCCAGCTATCCGGGCGATTTGGTGGTCAAGGAGGACAAGGCCCCGGTCGCCAACGCGGTCCGCCGCAACGCCCGCGGCCCGGCGATGTCCGGCGACCTCGCCGTTCGCCTCGCCAGGCAGAATTCCGAGCCGGTGGCGCTGACCGTCGCCGGGGTTCGCGGGCTCGGCGACGCCGCGGTGCTGCTGCTGCTCAAGGACAATAGCGAGGAGGCCAAGCTCAAGCGGCAGATCGCCCAGGCGACCAAGATGCAGGTCGTCGGCCAGCTCGCCGGCGGAGTCGCCCACGACTTCAACAACATTTTGACCGCGATCATCGGCCACTGCGACCTGATGCTGATGCGGCACACGCCGGGCGACAGCGACTATGACGACATCCAACAGATCAAGAGCAATTCCAACCGCGCCGCCGGGCTGACCCGGCAATTGCTCGCTTTCTCGCGACAGCAGACCCTTCGGCCGCAGGTCCTGCAGCTGCCCGACGTCGTTTCCGAGGTTTCGCATCTGCTCAAGCGCCTGCTCGGCGAGACGGTCAAGCTGGTCGTCAAGCACGGCCGCGACCTGGGTCCGGTGCGCGCCGACCCCGGCCAGCTCGAGCAGGTGATCGTCAACCTTGCCGTCAACGCCCGCGACGCGATGGTCTTGCAAGGCGGCGGCACGCTGACCATCCAAACCTATGCGGTCCGCGCCGACCAGGTCGCCGAGCTCGGCTCGGAGATCCTGCCGGTCGCCGACTACAGCGCATTGTCGGTGACCGACACCGGCTGCGGCATTCCCGCCGCGGTGCTCGGCAAGGTGTTCGAGCCCTTCTTCACCACCAAGGAGGTCGGCAAGGGAACCGGGCTCGGGCTCAGCACCGTCTACGGAATCGTCAAGCAGTCGGGTGGTTTCATCTTCGCCGATTCGAAGGTCGGCGAGGGAACCCGCTTCGTCATCTATCTGCCGGGCCACCGCGAGGATTCGACCGCCGGCAAGCCGCGCCGGGCCGCCAAGCCCAAGGAGCACGAGCTGTGGGGAACCGGCACCGTTCTGCTGGTCGAGGACGAGCCGATGGTCCGTGGAGTCGCCGAGCGCGCTTTGACCCGCCACGGCTATACGGTGATCACTGCGGAGAACGGCGAGGAGGCATTGGAAGTGCTCGCCCGCGGCGAGGAGATCGCGCTCCTGATCAGCGACGTGGTGATGCCGGCGATGGACGGCCCGACTATGGTCCGCGAGGCGCGCAAGACCCGGCCCGACCTCAAGATTCTGTTCATGTCGGGCTACGCCGAGGAGCAATTGCGCAATTCGATCGACATCGACAATGTCGCCTTCCTGCCCAAACCCTTTTCGGTTCAGGAGCTTGCCGAGGCCACCCGGCGCGCATTGGCGGTCAAATAATCGTTGCTCTTGCGCACCGGTCGATTATTCGGTGCGCTTATGTCGACGTCGCGTTGCATCCTGATCGTCGAAGACGAACCGCTGATCGCGATGATGCTCGAGGATTTCCTCGAATCGCTCGGCCATTCGATCCGTGCCAGCTGCGACACCGTCGATGCGGCGATGGCCGAGGTCGAGAAGGGCGGGTTCGACATCGCCATCCTCGACGTCAATCTCAAGGGCCAGAACGTGTGGCCGGTCGCCAGCCGGCTGCGCGAGCAGGGCGTGCCCTTCGTTATCGCCAGCGGCGGCCACGTCGACCCGCCGCCGCCCGAGTTCGCGTCGGTGCCGCTGATCGAGAAGCCCTACACCGTCGACCGGGTGACTCCGGCGATCAATGCCGCGTTCGCCGGCTAGCTCGATACTGCTCAAGCTTGGCGGTGCGGCCCTTCTCTCGTTTGCCGCGTTCCTGCTCATGATGTTCGAGTTCCAGGCCCAGGCCATTTTCCCGGTGCACGCGGTCGCTCCGCCGGGCCCGCTTCCGAGCGGCGCCGAGCGAATCACCATCACGAGGCCCGAAGGCAACGAGCTGCACGGAGTCCACATCCCGGGAACCGGGGCTTCGGGGAAGCGCACATTGATCCTCAGCTTCGCCGGCAACGCTTGGAACAGCGAGGACGCGGCGACTTTCCTCCACGACCTTTATCCGTCGGCCGACATCGTCGCCTTCCACTATCGCGGCTACCGGCCGTCGACCGGCTCGCCGTCGTCCGCGGCGCTGCTCGGGGATGCGCCGCTGGTCCACGATTTAGCGGTTTCGAAGGTCCGGCCCGAGCGCACCGTCGCGGTCGGCTTGAGCATCGGCAGCGGGGTCGCCGCGCACCTTGCCGGCGAGCGCCCGCTCGACGGGCTGATCCTGGTCACCCCGTTCGATTCCCTGAAGGCGGTGGCCAGCGGCCATTACCCCTTCCTTCCGGTCGGGGCGCTGTTCCGCCATGAGATGGATTCGGCCGCGGCGCTCAAGAACAGCAAGGTGCCGACCGCGATCGTCGCCGCCGAGCGCGACACGATCATCCCGCCGCCCCGTACCGAGGCGCTGCGCCGCTCGGTCGGCAATCTGGTGTTCGACCGGACGATCGCCGGTGCCGGCCACAACGACATTTATCACCGGCCCGAATTCCGCGCTGCGATGCACTCGGCTCTGGAGGCGATGGGCAAGCCCGGCAGCTAGCCCGCGGAGGGGGCCTTGCCGCGACACCGGCCGCAAGCCATATTCCTGAAATGGAACAGCAATCGGCGCTCCGGGCGGTGTTAAGACTCCCGATAGTTTGATTGTGCAATAAAGATGGCTAGCATGGCGCTCGACGGAAGGGCGGCCGAGGCCGGGCGATAGGATTGGAATGACCAAGCTTTCAGGCGGCGACAGCAAGAGCACTCTCTACTGCTCGTTCTGCGGCAAGTCGCAGCATGAGGTCCGCAAGCTGATCGCCGGGCCGACCGTCTTCATCTGCGACGAATGCGTCGAGCTGTGCAACGACATCATCCGCGAAGAATCGAAGTCGGCGCTGGTCAAGACCCGCGACGGAGTCCCGACCCCGGCCGAGATCTGCAAAGTGCTCGACGATTATGTGATCGGCCAGAACCGCGCCAAGCGGGTGCTCTCGGTCGCGGTCCACAACCATTACAAGCGCCTCAACCACGGGGCCAAGACCGGCACCGACGTCGAGCTCGCCAAGTCGAACATCCTGCTGATCGGCCCGACCGGCTGCGGCAAGACCTTGCTCGCCCAGACACTCGCCCGAATCCTCGACGTGCCGTTCACCATGGCCGACGCGACGACCCTGACCGAGGCCGGCTATGTCGGCGAGGACGTCGAGAACATTATCCTGAAGTTGCTCCAGGCGTCCGACTATAATGTCGAGAAAGCCCAGCGCGGGATCGTCTACATCGACGAGATCGACAAGATCAGCCGCAAGTCGGACAACCCGTCGATCACCCGCGACGTATCGGGCGAGGGCGTCCAGCAGGCGCTCCTGAAGCTGATGGAAGGCACCACCGCATCGGTCCCGCCGCAAGGGGGCCGAAAACACCCGCAGCAGGAATTCCTGCAGGTCGACACGACCAACATATTGTTCATCTGCGGCGGCGCGTTCGCCGGGCTCGAGAAGATCATTGCCGACCGCCTGCAGGGCAAGTCGATCGGCTTTGGCGCCCATGTCGCCGCTCCCGAGGACCGCCAGACCGGCGAAGTCCTCAAGCATTGCGAGCCCGAGGATCTGTTGAAGTTCGGGCTGATCCCCGAATTCATCGGCCGTCTGCCGGTGATCGCGACCCTCGAGGACCTCGACGAGGAAGCGCTGGTCAAAATCCTGATCGAGCCCAAGAACGCTCTGGTCAAGCAATATGCCAAGCTGTTCGACATGGAAGACGTCGAGCTCGACTTCACCGACGAGGCGCTGGCAGCGGTCGCGCGCAAGGCGATCGACCGCAAGACCGGCGCTCGCGGGCTGCGCTCGATCCTCGAGGGAATCCTGCTCGACACGATGTTCGACCTGCCGTCGATGGACGGGGTCGACGAGGTCCATATCGATCATGAGGTTGTCGAGGGCCGCAAGGAGCCGGTCCGGGTCTACGCCAAGAAGGGCAAGGCCGGCGACGCCGCCTGACCTTCACGGTCCCATCGAACTTTATTAGCGCCCCACCTCCAAGGTGATTCACTTCAACCGCACGCGGTCCGCCGGGTGGCAGCCGCCCGTTTCCTTTCTTCCGAAAGCGCTGCTCGAGCCGCGCCGGCCGCTGCTCGCGCTGGGGATCGCCTGGGCGACCGCATTCCTGCCGAGCGTGCCGCTGGGCGCCGCGGTGACCGCCCTCCTGCCGAGAGATGCGATGCCCGAATTTCCGCTGGTTGACTGGAATTTCTTCTGGCTGATCGTCGTCGCCGCGCCACTGTTCGAGACCGTGCTGATGGGCGTGGCGCTGATCTTGCTGAGGCTGTTCCTGAGCCCAACCTACGCGGTGCTGGTCAGCGCGTTCGGCTGGGGAATCCTGCATTCGACCGCGGCGCCGGCCTGGGGCCTGGTGATCTGGTGGCCGTTCCTCGTCTTCTCGACCGTGTTCCTGACCTGGCGGAGCCGCTCTTTGCTGGCCGCGCTCGGGATGGCCGCGGCCACCCATGCGCTTCACAACCTCTTGCCGGCGCTGCTCCTGGTCTTCGGCCTGCAGACCTAGCGCGCGGCCAGCTCTGAATCGCCGAAGTAGCGCGCGATGACCGCCGCGTCGCGCTTGTACGGGTCGTTGCGGAAGACGATCCCGGTCGGCGCCGCGGCCGCGGTTAGATAGGTGATGTAGACCGGCACCGGCTCGGGCATGTTGACCCGGAGCGGCCGGTCCGGGTCGGGCGACCGGGGCAATCCGCCCATCAGCCAGGCAGAGAGCCGCTGGGCGTCCTCGACGCGGATGCAGCCGTTGCTGACCCAGCGGTCCTCTTCGGCGAATAGCGCCTTGTTGGGCGTGTCGTGCAAATAGATGCCGAAGTCGTTGGGCATCATGAACTTGACCTGGCCCATCGAATTGCCGCCACCCGGCAGCTGGCGCACTCGAATGACGGTCCGGCCAGCGGCGACCGCCGGCCAATCGACCGTCGTCGGATCGATCGCCTGCGCCTCGTCGCTCCAATCGGCGAGGACTTCGTAGCGGCGATCCTTGAGGTAGGTCATGCCCTGTTTGAGGACGTTCGGAGCGATCAGGCTGATCACCATCTCGGGCGGGACGTTCCAATAGGGATTGACGCTCGCGTAGCGCATTTGCGCGGCCATCATCGGAGTTGCCGTTTCCGCCTTGCCGACGATCACCTTCATGCTGTCGACCGTCCGGCCGTTTTCGTAGAGGGACAGCTTGGCGGCGCCGACGTCGACCAGGATGTAGCGCCCCCGATCGGTCGCCAGCGGAAGCCGCCGGGCGCGCTCGAGGTTGACGATGATCAGCCGCTCGTAATGCCGCGCGCCGAGGTTCAGCGAGGCGATGGTCCCGGCGCCGGCGACCCCGTCCGCCTTGAGGCTGTGCGCGGCCTGATATTCCTGGACGACATTGGCGAGCCGCTGGTCGAACTTGTCGCCGGGCAGGACTCCGAGCCGCTGGCGCAGAGCGCCGACGTTCATGCCCTGGGAACCGAGCTTCATCGCCGGGCCGGCGGGCATCTGAAACTGCGCCAGGTCGCCCCACCGCTGCTTGTAGCGGACCAGGCCGCGCCGCAGATCGGTGTAGATCGGGTTGACCGGAAGGAACAAATCGTAAGGCGCGCCGGCCCATTCCTCGAACGAGATCTGGTGCATGGCGACGTCGACATCGCGCAGCTTCGGGGCGATCTCGGGGTCGATGTAGATCATGTCGACGCCCTGCTCCACGCTCGGCGGCAGGTCGATCGGCTCGATCGGCTGCGCCCGCTGGGCGAGCGCCGGGACCGACAAAGCGACGGAAAGTCCGAGCGCCGCGGCGGTCACCAGCAGTCGAATAGGCTTGGGGCTGTGTTTCATTCCGGGCGTTTTAGCATGGAAATGTGAACGCTAACGGAATCAGTGATTTATTCGCCTTTCTGA
>JBPCQE010000109.1:0-15138 GCA_050998435.1 Sphingomicrobium sp.
CTTCGCGGAACAGGCGGCCCTTCGAGCGCCACAACTCCATTTTCGACTCCAGGCTGTCGGGAATGTCCATCGAGGCGCAATATTTCCACAGCCCGGAATCGTCGCGGCGGTTGGCCTTGTAGTGGAGGACAATGAAGTCGCGGACGTCCTCGAACACGTCGAGCATTTGGCGGTTGTACTCGTCGCGCTCGATCGGGTTGAAGCGGCGGTCGGGGAACAAGGCGATGAGCTTGGCGATGCCGCTCTGGATCAAGTGGATGCTGGTCGATTCGAGCGGCTCCACGAACCCGTTCGACAGCCCCAGCGACACCACGTTGCGGTTCCACGCGAGCTTGCGCCGGCCGGTGGTGAACGACAGCCGCCGCGGCTCGGCGAGCGGCTCGCCTTCGAGATTGTCGAGGAGCATGCGCTGGGCGTCATCGTCGGCGAGGTGCTGGCTCGAATAGACGAGGCCGTTGCCCATCCGGTGCTGAAGCGGGATCCGCCACTGCCAGCCGCCGGCGCGGGCGGTCGAGCGGGTGAACGGATCGGGTTGTCCGGAATAGGTCGTCGGGACCGCGATCGCCCGGTCGCACGGCAGCCATTGGGTCCAGTCCTCGTAGCCGGTCGCCAACGCCTGCTCGATCAGCAGCCCGCGAAATCCCGAGCAGTCGATGAACAGCTCGCCGGCAACGCTCGTACCGTCGGCCAGGATGACCGATTCGACATGGCCGCTTTCCCCGTCGAGCTGGGTGTCGACGATCTTGCCTTCGATCCGGCGGACTCCGCCGCGCTCGGCGTAGTTGCGCAGGAACAGGGCGTAGAGCCCGGCGTCGAAATGGAACGCGTAGAACAGCTGCGACAAGGGCAGGCGCGCGTCCGGGCCGGGGCGGGCGTAACGGCCGAGCGTGGCGGCCACCGCGCTCATCGACCATTCGGCGATGTCGGGAAGCTCGCGCCGCTTGCGTTCGCGCAGATATAACTGGTGGAACTGAACTGCGCGGACGTCCTGTCCGTGGGGGCCGAACGGGTGGAAATAGCGCTCGCCGATCGCTCCCCAGTCGACGAATTCGATGCCGAGCTTGAACGTCCCCTGGGTCGCCGCGAGGAATTCGTCCTCGTTGATCCCGAGCATGTTGTTGTAGGCGATCAGCGGCGGGATGGTCGCCTCGCCGACCCCGACCGTGCCGATCTCGTCGGACTCGACGACGGTGATCCGGGTCCCGGCCTTGCCGAGGAAGCGCGACAAGGCCGCCGCGGCCATCCAGCCGGCGGTGCCGCCTCCGACAATCACGACTTCTCGAATGGAGTGCATTGGTGCGGAGCTTGGATCAGCGCCCCGCAATCTGCAATGCCGTCAGGCGGTGATCTTAGGCGGTCGGCAGCTCGACCGGCTCGAGGAAGACCCCGCCGGCGTCGGTGCCGAGCGCCCAGCGGATCTGCGCCGGAAAATCGCCGTATTGGGGCACTCGAAGAAACACATGCTCGCCGATCGGCACCGTTTCGTCGGTCTGCAAACGGAAGCCGCCCGACGAGACGTCGGTGATCTTCACCTTATGCTCGGCGCCGTCGGACAGCACGAGGGTCGCGTCGTGCGCGACCTCGATGCGGTGCCTCCGCGGAACTTGCCCAGGAATTCGGCCCACGATCCCACTCTCACTTGTCCGAGCGCATCCTAGTCGAGATCACCTAAAAAATTGGTTAGCGGCCAATTCATTGCAGGATGCTCGATCAGCCCGCCTCGGCAAGCGGCCGGATCGCCGGGCCGCTGATCACCTGCCCGTCGGTCTGGAACTGCGAGCCGTGGCACGGGCAGTCCCAGCATTTCTCGAGCCCGTTCCAGTGGACGATGCAGCCGACATGGGTGCACACCGCCGATCGCTCGATCACCGTTCCGTCGTCCTGGCGGAACGCGGCGATCTTCGATGCACCGCGGCGGATGATCGCGCCCTCGCCCGGTTTCAGCTCTTCGACCGAGCCGATATCGCCGCCGGTTAGATATTCCGACAAATTGGCGACGTCCTCGGCGCGGCCCGAAATGAACTCGCCGAGGGTGGTGCGGGACACCGGCTTGCGGGCCGGGTCGAACAGCGCGGCGAAATGCGCCTTCTGCTCGAACATCAAAGCGGCGAAATTGATCGCTCCGGCGACGCCGTTGGTCATGCCCTGGCCGCTGTCGCCGGTGTGGACGTAGATGTTGCGGTTGCCGGGGTTGCGGCCCGAATAAGGCATGAAGTCGACCGGCTCCATCACCTGGCCCGACCAGCGGTAGCGGACCTCGCCGAACGAGCCGAAGCACTCGCGAGTCCAGGCCTCGAGATGGGCGAAGCGCTGGTCCATGTCGTTGGCCGTGCCGGTGCGGTGATCCTCGCCGCCGACGATCAGCAGATCCTCCGATTCGCTCAGCGGCTGCAGGCGCACGTAGTGATAGGCTTCGAGCGTGTCCCAAATGAGCAGGTCGGGCACCGACCCCTTGGGCACCGGACCGGCGATCACATAGGTGCGGGCGGGGACCTGCTTGGTGTGGATGGTCACCTTGTCGTTGACCGGTGAGTTGGTCGCGAACAACGCCGCCTTGGCGCGGATTCGGTGGCCGGCCTCGGTCTCGATGATAACTCCGCCGTCCTCCTCGACATGGTCGACGTAGACGGTGCCGCCGTGGATCCGGCCGCCGCGGCCTTCGACCGCTCCGATCAGGCCGCGGATGTACTTGAGCGGGTGGAATCGTCCCTGGTTGGGGAACCGCAACGCGCGCGTTTCTTCGGGCAGCGGGATCGGCGCCTCATCGAGCCATTCGACCTCGACACCGAGCGCACGGCAGGCATCATATTCCTGGCTGAGATCGCCCATGTGCGCCGGCTCGGCCGGGACGAGAATGCCGTCGAGGCGGGTGAAATCCGCATCGATGCCCTCGTCGCGGCAAATCGTCTCGATCCGGTTGACCGCCGCGACCTGGCTCTCGTGGTAGGTGCGCGCGTCATCCTCGCCGCGCGCCTTGATCAGGTGGAAATAATAATCGTCGAGCTCGGTCGCGAGGTGGGCGGTGGTACGCGGGGTCATCACTCCGCCGATGGTCTCGGCGCGGTCGATGACGATCACCCGCCAGCCGAACCGCGCCGCCTCGTAGGCGCTCGACATTCCGGCAATTCCGGAGCCGATGACGACCAGGTCGCACTCCGCGTCGGATTGCAACGCCGGCCTCTTCTCGAGGCCGACGTCGTCAAACCAAAAGCTGCTGGTCGTCACCGCCTGCCGGTCAGGCGGGTGTCGCGCTCATCGTCGTCAGCTCGGGCTTGGGAACGCCGGTCGCCTTGTAGGTTTCCACCAGCTCCGCCTTGCGCTGCGCCAGCTGCCGGCCGAGCGCGTCCATGTCGAGCCCCGCCTGTCGAGCCTGGCTGAACAGGCCCTCCATGCGCTTTTCCTCTTCTTCGACGTGATGCTCGATCTGCTCCTGGAGAACCTTGACCTTGGCGTCGAAAAAGTCGTCCGTCTGGCCACTGCCCGACTCGATCTCGGCGATCAGCACCTTGGCGCCGTCATGCTCGACATAGGCTTCCTTCAGCAAGTCGTCTTCGACCTTGCCCTCGCACGCCGGATAGAAAATCTCTTCCTCGATGGTCGCGTGGACTGATAGCTCGAGGCAGATTTGCTGGGCGATCTTCTGCTTGCGGCCATCGCCGCTCGCTTTTTCGAACTGGGCGAACAATTCCGCGACGGTGCGGTGGTCCTGCTTGAGCAGTGCAACCGCGTCCTGGTTGGTTGATTCTGGCATGGGGTTCTCCGATCAGTGCCACCAGAACCCGCCGTGCCGGACACAAGTTCCTGTTTTGCGCGGGATTAATTGGAGGAGCGCTAGCCGCGCCCGCCGCCCGTCCTCGCCGCAGCGATCGCGGCGCTGTCGTCCGCGGCTTGCTGGCCGTCGGCGGGAGCAGCCCGCGGGGGCCGGCTGTCGAGCTCCATCCAGTCGCGGAACGGCAGCCGGTACAGCATGTCCATCACCTCGAACTCGAGCCCGCCGGGCTGGCCGGAGTTGCTGTTCCACATCGCCACGACGCCGCTCTTGCGGCCGGGGTCGAACAGGATCAGCGAGCGGTAGCCGCTGACTCCGCCGCGGTGGCCGACGATCCGGTGGCCGGCATAATCATAGCTCCGCCAGCCGTAGCCGTAATCCGCCTGGCCGAGCCGTTCGAGGAACTTGCGCAATCGCCGCCGCTCGCCGGGAGTCTTGACCAGCGGCGCCTGGATCGTGTGCAGAAGCTGGGGCGACAGCACGTCCGGCATCTGGCCCATCTGGGCGAGCATCCACAGCGCCATGTCCTTGATGTTGCTGTTGACTCCGCCGGCGGCCGGCACCCGGTAATAGGTGTCGAGCACCTCCAGCGGGCGGCGGGCGGAGTCGTGCGGCCTGGCCCAGCTTTTCGAGTCGACCAGCCCGTCGCGGGTGACGCTGGCGCTCCCCATCCCGATCGGGTTGAACAATTGCTCCCGAACCGCCTCGGCATAAGGCTTGCCGGTCACCCGCTCGACGATCTCCGACGAGCCGTCGTAGGCGACGTTCTGGTAGCTCCAGCAGGTGCCCGGCGGGCAGATCAGGTTGAGTTGCGCGAGACTCCGGCGGAGGAAGCGGGTGTCCTGCCCTTCCTCGAGCTTGTTGTCATAGGCGTTGCGGTACAGCCCGAGCCGATGGCTGAGCAGGTCGCCGATGGTTGCTTGCGCCTCGGCCCCGCCCGGCAGCTTCATGCTCCCATATTGGACCAGCGGCGAGTGGAAGCTCAGCTTGCCCTCCTCGGCGAGCTTGGCGATCATTGTCGCAGCGACCCCCTTCGACACCGACGCCCAGCGGAACACCGTGTCCGGAGTGACCTTGTCGCCCGAGCCGGCGACCGTCTCGCCATAGCCGCTGAGGAACGTGATCCGGCCGTTCTCGACGACTCCAACCGCCATTCCAACGACGGGCCGCTGCTCGGCCAGGCGCTTCAATCGGTCATCGAGCGACGCATAGTCGATATCGCGGCGGGCGGAGGGCGTAACCGCGGCGAGGTGCAGATTGGCTTGGGCGGCGGGCACCGGCTCGGCCGGCGTCGCGGGCCGCGACGGCATCGCCACATAGACCGTGCCGAGCAGCAGCGCGAACGCGCCGAGACCGATTGCGTGCTGCCTCTCCAAGCGGGCCCTCCCCGCTTCTCTTGTGGAGTCTCCGGACAACCGGCTCAACGCCGCCCTGTGCAGGCTGCGATGAACGGATTCTATGGCGCGACGAACGCCGCCTCCGCTGGCCTTTGCAGCGCCTGTCGCCTAAAGGCGCGCCACGGGAGCCACGCCGATGCAATTTCTGAAGACCCTGTTCTGGGTCCTTCTCGCCGTGTTCATTGCCTTGTTCGCCAGCCGCAACTGGTCCGACGTCACCTTGAACCTGTGGGGCGACATCCAGGTCGACATCAAGATCCCGGTCTTGATGCTGGTCATGTTCCTGATTGGGTTCCTGCCGACCCTGCTGGTCGAAAGAGCGCGGCTGTGGGCGATGCGGCGCCGGATCGACGCGCAGGAACGGCAGCAAGCGGCGGCTGCGACAACCCCGGCGCCCGCGCAAACGGACGAACACCCGGTCATATGAGCCCGATCTTCGTCGCCATCGACACGCCCGACCTTGGCCGTGCGCGCGAGATCGCTCGGGCGGTCCGCGGAGCGGCCGGCGGAATCAAGCTCGGCCTCGAATTCTTCGCCGCCAACGGCCCCTCGGGGGTCGCCGAGCTGGGCGAATTCGGGCTGCCGATCTTCCTCGATCTGAAGCTCCACGACATCCCCAACACCGTCGCCAAGGCGGTCCAGGCGCTGCGACCGCTCGAGCCGGCGGTCCTCACCGTTCACGCGGCCGGCGGCCAGGCAATGCTCGAGAACGCCAAGGCCGCCGCCTCGCCCGGCACCAAGGTCGTCGCGGTCACCGTGCTGACCAGCCTCGACGACAAGGATCTGGCGGCCGCGGGAATTAAGGGCAGCCCGGCCGACCAGGTCGCGCGCCTCGCGGCGCTCGCGCAAAGCGCCGGCCTCGACGGAATCGTCTGCTCGGGTGAGGAAGTCGCGGCCGCCCGCAAGGCGTGGCCCAGCGGTTTTTTCGTCGTTCCCGGAGTGCGGCCCAATGGAAGCGGCCCCGCAGACCAGAAGCGAACCGTCACTCCGCGCAAGGCGATCGACGACGGCGCTTCGATCCTCGTCATCGGCCGACCGGTCACCGAGGCCGACGATCCCTCCGCCGCGGTCCGGAGCATCGCCGCGACCCTTTGACAATCGTCTAAGGTGGACAAGCCCCGGCGCTTGCGCCTAGCGGACCGCGCTATGGAACGAGGACGTCGATGAGCTGGCTGAGCCGGGTCCGGAAAGGCATTCCATTCCTGCCCAAGCGGCAGTCGACGGACAATCTGTGGCACAAGTGCGTCAAGTGCGGGACGATGGTTTTCCTCAAGGAGTGGGAGGACAACCTTCGGGTCTGCCCGCGCTGCGACCACCACGACCGGATCGGCCCCAAAGCGCGGTTCGAGCAATTGTTCGACCAGGCGCGCTACGAGCTGCTGCCGGCGCCCGAGGTCCGCGAGGACCCCCTGCGCTTCAAGGACAGCAAGCGCTACACCGAGCGGCTGAAGACCGCTCGAGCCGCGACCGACGAGCGTGACGCGTTGCTCAACGCGCGCGGCACTCTGGACGACCAGCCGGTGATCATCGGAGTCCAGGACTTCGCCTTCATGGGCGGTTCGATGGGCATCGCCGTCGGCGCCGCGTTCGTCGCCGGGGTGCGCGCGGCGATCGTCGGCAGATGCCCCTATTTGCTGTTCACCGCCGCCGGCGGAGCGCGCATGCAGGAAGGCATATTGTCGCTGATGCAGATGCCGCGGACGACGGTCGCTTTGGCCGAGCTTCGGGAGGCCGGCCTGCCCTACATCGTCGTCCTCACCGACCCGACGACCGGCGGGGTCACCGCCTCCTACGCGATGCTCGGCGACATCCAGCTCGCCGAGCCGGGCGCGCTGATCGGGTTCGCCGGCCAACGGGTGATCGAGCAGACCATCCGCGAAAAGCTCCCCGAGGGCTTCCAGCGCGCCGAATATCTACTCGCCCACGGGATGATCGACATGGTCGTCCCGCGCCACGAGCTGCGCGAGCGGCTGTCGCAGCTGGTCGGGTATCTGGCGCCGGAGACGCGGGCGGCCTGATGGCCGACTTCGCCCGCTCCGCGCATCCCGCCGTCCAGGCCCAGCTCGATCGCCTCGCCCAGCTTTCCCCGCTCGGCGACCGGCTCGGCCTCGAGCGCATAGGCGAACTGCTCGAGCGTCTCGGCCGGCCGCAGGACGCGCTGCCGCCGGTGCTCCATGTCGCCGGGACCAACGGCAAGGGCTCGACCTGCGCTTTCCTTCGCGCTGCTCTGGAAGCGTCGGACCGCACCGTCCACATGTTCACCAGCCCGCACCTGGTACGCTTCAACGAGCGCATCCGGATCGCCGGCCGGCTGATCGAGGATGAGGCGCTCGCCGCCCGGCTCAAGGAAGTGCTCGACGCCAGCGACGGCATCGAGCCGAGCTTTTTCGAGGTCGCCACCGCGACGGCGTTCCTCGCCTTCGAACGAACGCCCGCGGACGCGTGCATCGTCGAGGTCGGACTCGGCGGGCGCCTGGACGCGACCAATGTCCTCGAGCACCCGCTGGTGTGCGGGATCGCGGCCATCGGCTTCGATCACGAGCAGTTCCTGGGCTCGGACATCGCCGCAATCGCCACCGAAAAAGCCGGCATCGGCAAATCGGGTCGCCCCTTGGTCGCTTTGGCCCAGCCCGCCGAGGCCGAGGCCGCACTGATTGCCGCCGCCGCGGAACATGGCGCAATCCTCCACCTGGAAGGACGCGACTGGACGATCGACCGCGCTATGGCTCCGTCGCTCGCCGGCGTGCACCAGCTGCGCAACGCTAACCTTGCCTGGCAAATGCTGCGCAGCCAGGACTCGCTGGCGGTTGATCGGAGTGCCTTCGATGTTGGGATCGCCGGGGCGCACTGGCCGGCGCGGTTTCAGAAGCTTGCGGACGGGCCGCTGACCGGCGGCTTCGAAACCTGGGTCGACGGCGCCCACAACGAAGACGCGGCCGCGGCGCTCGCCCAATTGCTCGCCGGACGCGGCGCTATGCACCTGGTGCTTGGACTGCTCGCCAACAAGGACGCCGGCGCGATCGTCACCCGCCTGGCCCCGCACGCGCTGTCCCTGACCTTCGTGCCGGTCGGCGAGCATGAGCATCATGATCCCGCTGGCCTGGCTGAGCGCTTTGGCGGGAGGGCAGCGGGAACGCTCGCAAAAGCCCTGGACGGGCTTTCGGCCCCGCGACTGATCGCCGGCTCGCTCTACCTCGCCGGCGAAGCCCTCGCCGCCAACAACGAGGCGCCCGCCTAGGCGGTGTCGCCTTCGGAGGCCTTGGCCGCGTCGGCGGCCAGCACCGGCCCGTCCGCCGCCCGGCGCCGGCCGGCCCAGGCGGTGCGCATCCATTCCAGAGCGACGAATCCGACCGCGATCAGGCCGATCATCGCGGTGAACAGGAACACCGGCGCATAGCCGATGCGGTCGATCGATTCGCCGATCGCCGCCCGGCCGAGCGAGCCGATGAGAAAGGTCAGCGACGACAGCAGCGCATATTGCACGGCGCTGAACTCGCGCGACGTGATCGACGACAGATAAGCGACGAACGCCGCCCCGGCGAGCCCGCCGGCGATATTCTCGCCCGAGATGGCGATCAGCAGGCGCACCATGCGCAAGTCCGACCCGAACGTGTCGAGCGCGAACAGGCGCGCGAACGCGTCGATGTTGGCGGCTCCGGCGGCGAGGTCGGCGTAGAGCAAGTTGCTCGCCGCGGCGACGATCGCTCCGATCATCAGCGTCGGCATCCGGCCGAGCGTCGCGAACAGGATGCCGCCGATGGCGATCCCCGCCATGGTCATGAAGACGCCGAAGATCTTCGAGGCGAACGCGACCTCGTCGCCGGTATATTTGAGCTCCTGCAGATAGAAGGGAAAGGCGAACGAGCCCCAGATATTGTCGGTGATCCGGTAAGTAAGGATCAGCCCGAGGACGATGATCACTCCCCAGCCGATCCGCTTGACCAGCTCGGCCAGCGGCAGGATCAACGCCGAATAGGCGTGGTCGGCGGCGCGCTCTCCGCCATTGGGCGCGGCCTCGTCGGTGCTCAACACATAGCCGCGACGGTCCTTGAGCCAGTTGAACACAGCCGCGACGATCGCCGGCAGAATGACGGTCGCCGCGACGATCAGCGGACCCATGGTCTTGGTGAAGTCGCCCACCTTGGGCGCATTGGGGTCGTTGGGTTGCGCACCGAGAACCGCGGCCATGAAGGACGCGACGGTCCAGATCGCCCACAGCCAGCCTGCGCCGACGATTGCCAGGCCGATCAGGCGCAGGCGCGGCTCGATCGCACCGGCCTTACGCAGCGCGCTCTGCTCGCGCTCGATCGCGTCGCGTGGCGTGTCCGGAGCAAGCATGGTGGCGATTAGAGTCAACGCCATGAATCCGCCCATGATCGCATAGACCATCGGCCAGCTGACGCGCTCGGACAGAACGAGGGCCAGAGCGCCGCCGATCAGCGCCGCGATCCGATAACCGAACTGGTAGATCGCCGACAGAATCTCGACCGGCGCGCGCTCGTCGGCGACGTCGATCCGCCAAGCGTCGATGACGACGTCCTGGGTGGCCGAGGCGAACGCGCCGATCACCGCCACCAGCGCGAACCAGCCGAGCGCCAGCCGCGGGTCGGACATCGCCAGCCCGAAGAAAGTCGCGGTCAGCAGCAGCTGGCAGACGAACAGCCAGCTTCGCCGCCGGCCGAATCGCTCGAGTACCGGCAGCCGCACCCGGTCGACCAGCGGCGACCACAGGAACTTGAACGCGTAGGCGAGGCCGATCCACGAGATGACGCCGATGGTGGCGAGGTCGATTTCCCATTCGCCGAGCCACGCGTTCAAAGTGCCGATGAGCAGCGTGTACGGAAGGCCGGCGGCGAAGCCGAACACCAGCATGATGCCGGTCTTGCGGTTGCCCAGCGCGGTGCGGAGAAGCGCCAGGCCTTTTGGAGCCTGGTCAACGGTTCCCGTCGCTGTCGCTGTCGCCATGCCTCGCCCTTCCGCTTCGATGCTCCGTGCAAACTAGCAGCGGATCGGCGGCTGAACAGTGCTTCTAGTCAGCCTTGATCGATGATGAAAAGGTCGAGGCCCTCGCACGGCTTGACCCGCTCGCCCGACAAATGCCGATCGACGCATTCGATCGCCGACTTCAACTGGCGCTCGGTGTAGGGTTTCTTGAGGCAACCGACGGCAACCTCGGCCGCGGCCGGCATCGCGTGGCCGGAAGCGAACAGGGTCGGGATACCGCGCGCCCTGGCGGCCCGGGCGAGGTCGATCCCGGTCTCCTGGCTGCGCAGCCTGATGTCGCTGAGGATCAAGTCTATCTGCTCGCGCTCGATGGTTTCAAGCGCCTCATCGAACCCGTCGAGCGTGGCGACGATCTCGTAACCGGCGTCGCCCAGCATCGTCTCATTGTCGAACGCGGTCAGCGGCTCGTCCTCGACGACGAGGATCCGCTTGACGATCCGCTTGCGCTTGCCGAACAGCATCCACAATCTTCCAAGGACGACCCACTTGTCCCCGCAACGAACGAAGCCCCAACGAGTGCCGCGCCGTGGCAGCGATCGCCAATCCTTGTCCCGGCGGCCCGAGGCTCGCGACACCGGGCCGCAACGGATCGCCAAGCTGCTGGCCCGCGCCGGCGTCGCCTCGCGCCGCGATGTTGAGCGCATGATCGCCGAGGGGCGCATCGCCCTCAATGGCGAAACCCTGACCACTCCGGCGACCTTGCTGACTGATCTTGCCGCAGTGACGGTCGACGGCAAGCCGGTGCGCCCGCCGTCGGCGCCGCGGCTGTTCCGCTTCTACAAGCCGCCGGCAAGCCTGACCGCTGCCCGCGACCCGAAGGGACGGCCGACGATCTACGACCGGCTGCCCAAGAGCCTACCGCGGCTGATCCCGGTCGGCCGTCTCGACTTCATGACCGAAGGGCTGCTGCTGCTCACCAATGATGGCGAATTGAAGCGGCAGCTGGAGCTGCCGAGCAGCGGAGTCGTCCGCCATTACCGCGCCCGGGCGTTCGGCAGCGTCACCCAGGCGGCGCTCGAGGATTTATCCGAAGGAGTGACCGTCGAGGGCATGCGCTACGGCTCGATCGACGCCAACCTCGAGCGGCGAACCGGGCGCAATTGCTGGATCCAGATGAGCCTCACCGAGGGCAAGAACCGCGAGGTGCGCCGAGTGCTCGAGCATTTCGGCCTGCAGGTGTCGCGGCTGATCCGCACCGGCTACGGCCCGTTCGACCTCGCCGGGCTCGAACCGGGCGACGTGCTCGAGATCGACCGCAACCAGCTCGCTCATTTTCGGGGCAGCTTGAAATGAGGATCATCGCCGGAGAGTGGCGCGGGCGTCGTCTCGGCTCGCCGCCCGGCCTGGAAACCCGCCCGACCGCCGACCGGGTCCGCGAGACGCTTTTCTCGATGCTCGCCAGCCGCCTCGGCTCGTTCGAGGGCTTGCGAGTCGCCGACCTGTTCGCCGGCAGCGGCGCGCTCGGCCTCGAGGCGCTGTCGCGCGGCGCCGCCTTCGCCTGCTTCGTCGAAAACGACCCGACGGCCGCGGCCGCGATCCGGGCCAATGCAACCGATCTCGGCGCTCTCGAGCGGGTGCAAATCCTCGGCGGCTCGGCGCTCGCGCTGCCGAAATCAGACCCGTTCGACCTCGTGGTCGCCGACCCGCCTTATGCGCCCAGCTCAGGCACTGCAGCGGTCAGGGCCGTCGCCAACGCCGACTGGCTCGCACCGGGCGCGTGGATGGCGGTCGAGACCTCCCGCACCGACAGCGTCGACCCCGGCAAATGGACGATCGATGCCGAGCGCGACGTCGGCCGCGCGAGCCTTACGCTTTTGCGGAACCCCTAGTCTTTGCCGACGCCTTGCGGATTTCGCCGACCTCGGCCGAAAGCCTCCGCCCCATCGCCACCGCCGCCGCTTTCGCCGCGGCCTTGAGCGACCTGCTCGACTTGCGGCCGGCCTCATCCTGGCGGCTGGAACGGCTCTGGGCGACCGCCGCCAGAGCTGCGGTTGCGCCGATCGCGAGCAGGTCGGCGACCAACGGGCTTTGGATCAACTTGAACAAAGCATCGGCCGCGGTCAGCTCGCTCGACCGGCGCCGCGGCGAGGAAGCCCGCTTCGGTCGCGATGCCGCCTTGGCGCGGGCGGGCTTGCGGGCCGCGGCCTTCACCTTGGGCTTGGCCGCGCGTTTGCGCGCCGTTGCTGCGGACTTGGCCGGACTTGCTTTCTTCGCCATCGCTTCACTCCCAGTTTTCGTCACTTCGACAGCCTTAACTCACACGATGCATCGCCGTATCCTCGAATGGCTGCGCGAGAGCGCAGGCATCGGCGCGCTCGCTGTCGAGCCAACGGCCGATATCCGCCGGCCGGAGCATCACCGGCATCGCCTTGGGGTGCACCATACCGACCGTCGCGTTCGCCTCGCAGGTCAGGAACGCCATGTACGGCCCCTCCTCGCCCGGCCGCCACAGCCCGGCGAAGGCGAACAATGGCGGGTGCTCGCCGGCAAGGCCAAACCAGACCTTCGCCTTGCGCTTGGTGTCCCGGTCGGGCTCGGCGGTCCACTCGCAAAAACTGGTCGCCGGGACGATGCAGCGGCGTCCTGGATCGTTGAGCGCATTGCGCCAGAACGGGCTGCTGAGATTGCGCACATTGGTCACCGGCCTGGAACCCGCGGACACCGGCCCGGGAAAGCCCCATTTCATCATGTCCAAGGCCAGCCCGCCATCCTGTTTTCGGCGCAGCACCGGCGCCTGGTAGCCCGGATAAATCTCGTCGAATGGCGGCAGGTTGGTCTTGTCGCCGTCGAACGATCCGAAGATGCGCCGCATCTCGTCGACGGTCGCCGTCATGCTGTACAAATTGCACATGGCGCCGCTCCTACCAGCCCCATCCCGGCCGTGCTACTGTATTGACAAGATAACACACCTGAACTATCGCCCGGGCGACAGTGGAGGAACGGGCAAATGTATAGTCAGAACGAACTCGACGAAGCGGTCGCCGCGGGCGCGATCAGCGCCGAGTCCGCGGCTTCGCTGCGGGCGCACATCGAGCGCCAGCACTCGAGCCCGACCGTCGATGAGGAACAATTCCGGCTGCTGACCGGATTTAACGACATCTTCGTCGCTATTGCCGCCGCGATCCTGTTGTTCTCGGTCGCCTGGATCGGCCAGTGGGTCGGCCAGGGCCTCGGCATGGCGTTCGAAGGCGACGGCCCCTCGCCGATCGGACCGCTCGCAGTCGCCGCGACATCCTGGGCGCTGGCTCTGTTCTTCACCGCTAAGCGGCGCATGGCGCTGCCATCGATCTTGCTGCTGCTGACGTTCGTTGGGGCCGTATTCGCGACCGCGGCCCTGTCGATAGGCTCGCTTCTCGGTGCATCTTTCTTCGAGGACAATGAACAGGCTGCGATGATGACAGCCGCCGTGTCCGCTGCAATCGCTGCCGCAGCGGCCTGGCTGCACTGGAGAAATTTTCGTGTGCCAATCACGGTAGCGGCCGGAGCCGCGGCGGTTGCAGGATTGGCTGTCGCGCTGGTTAGCCTGGCGCTCGGCGACATCGAGAATTTGAAGGACATTATCCTTGGTTTTGTGCTTCTGCTAGGCGTCGGAATGTTCTTGTTCGCGATGTGGTGGGACGGATCCGACCGCGCCCGGATTACCCGGCGCTCGGACGTCGCCTTCTGGCTGCACTTGCTGGCGGCGCCGATGATCGTCCACCCGGTCTTCAGCCTGCTCGGGCTGAACGACGGCACCGCCACCGTCGGCGAAGGGATGGTCGTGATCCTGCTCTACGTGGTGATCGGCTTGACGGCGCTGGCGATCGACCGCCGGGCGCTGCTCGTCTCGGCGCTGGCCTATGTGCTCTACGCGCTCAACCAATTGTTCCAGCAGTTCGGCGCGGTCGAGCTCAACGTCGCTCTGACGGCGCTGGTGATCGGCTCGGCGCTTTTGATGCTGTCGGCGTTCTGGAGCCAGGCCCGCGCCGCGGTGGTTCGGCCGCTGCCGGAAGGGATTCGCGAGCGGCTGCCGATCGTCAATCGCTCGGCCACTGCTCCGCAACCAGCCGGATAAGCCGTCGCTCGACCGGGGCCAGGACCAGGCCAAGCTCCTGGCCCCGCTTGAGCACCTGGCCGTGCTCACCGATCAGTGCGAACGCCCCCTGCTTCAGGCGAAGCGCGGGGCGTTTCTCGATCCGGGTCTCGGGCCGCTCGGAGGTTCGCCGGAACGCCGCGAACACCGCCGCGTCCGGCGAGAAGCGGATTGCGTAATCGCCAAATGACCGGCGGCGACCATTCGGCCGTACAGATCGAGGATCCGGGTGAGCTCGCGGCGGTCGAAGCTGGCGATCAGGCGCCGGTCCCGTGGGTGCGGGAACGGCGCGACGACACTCAAGCGCTTTTCGCCTTCGGAGCCGGCTCCTTGCCGGCCTGCTGGCCCCGCTTGAGCGCGGCCACTTCGCGCTTGAGCTCGGCAATCTCGCGCTCCAGTTCAGCAACGCCGATCCGGGCCGGATCGCATTCCTCCCCGAACGGCGTCCCATAGGGAACGAAGCCCGGGCTGTAGTGGACCGTGTCGACGGGAACCGGCCGAGCCGGAATGCCGACCACCGTCGCGCCTGGGACGACATCCTTGGCCACAACCGCATTGGCGCCGACCTTGGCGCCCGCGCCGACTTCGACCGGCCCCAGGATCTGGGCGCCGGAACCGACCACCACCCGATCGCGCAGCGTCGGATGGCGCTTGCCACCGATGCCGGTCGACGGGTTGGTGCCGCCCAAAGTGACGTTCTGGTAGATCGTGACGTCGTCGCCGATCTCGGCGGTCTCGCCGATCACCGTGAAGCCATGATCGATGAAGAAATTGCGGCCGATCTTCGCGCCGGGATGGATGTCGATCGCGGTTAGGAAGCGCGCGAGATGATTGACGACTCGGGCGAGGAAATAGAGCCGCCCGCCGTACAGCCAATGGCCGATGCGGTGCATGCC
>JBPCQE010000151.1:0-7858 GCA_050998435.1 Sphingomicrobium sp.
ACGGGTTCCACGCGTCGATGATCAGGATCGCGCGGTCACGATCGCTGCGGTTCCAGGCCTCATGCTCGATGGTGTCGTCGAAGGCGAAGGCCCGGCCCGGGACCCAGCCGCGAGTCTCGCCGCCGACCCGGAACTCGCATCCCTCGGGAACGATCAATGGCAAGTGGACGACGCTTCGCACATTGGTCACCCCGGTGTGGGCCGGGATATGGCTGCCGGCCTTCAGGATCGAGAAAAACACGTTGGGCGCCCGGCCTTCGATGCGGCAGATCGGCAGCGCTTCCACCAAGGCCGCGGTCCGCGGCGCTCGAGCGCAAGCCGCATCGAAGCGCTCGCCCTCCTTCCACAAGTGGAAGGCGCCCCAGTCGAGCGATTTATCCAGTCCCGACCATTTGCTCGCCGGCACCCCGGGCGGCAGCGAAATATAGGGCGCCAGCTCCGCCTCTGAGTCGGCGAGGATCGCCTCCAGCTCGGCCAGGATCGTCGGCGTGGCGGCTTCGAGCTCGCCAAGCCAGGGAAAATGCTCGGTGTAGAAGAATTCGTCGGCGGGCAGGAATGGGTAGTGCAGGCCTTCGCAATGATTGGCGTAGATCGGTTGCCGGCCAAGCCAGGCATCGGCGGCCCGCTGCATTCGTCGCCGGTCCCGGGCGCTGGCCCCGGCCAGTTCGTCGGCCAACGCGGTCTCGATGGCATCCGCGAGCTTGCCTTGCCGCTCGCCCGCATAGTGCTTGGCGTGACGGAGGATCGCGGCGAACTCGGGCGACGGGTCGTCGATGCTCGAAGACAGCGCGACGACGGCGCTCCAGCGGTGGGTCGCCGGCATCTCCTCCCCCAAGCGTTCGTGAAGCTCGGCAATGCGGATTACGGCCAGAAGGTCGGTTTGGTCGATGGCGAGCGCTCCCTCGAGCGCCGCCCGTTCGCGCTCGGAATCATCGAGGTTCCGGCTGGCCGTCGCCAGGTTGATCCAGTGCGACCGTTCGCCCGGCTCGCGCTTGCAGGCGATTTCGAAATGCATCGCGGCCGTGGCTGCGTCGGTCCGCGCCAAGGCGTCGGCTCCGAGCCAGTTGCGGGCCGTGGGCTCCGCGTCGTCGATCGCCAGCGCCGCTTCGAAATGGCGTCGCGCCTGGTCGCGCAAGCCCGCTCGATTCGCGCGTTGCGCTTCGGCCAAATGCTGCTGGACGCCGTCGACCGACATGGCTGGATTGAGGCACGGCCGAGCGAGTCCGTCAAGCGGCGGAGGGGCTCATGCGCGCAACTCCCGATCCGCCTGGCATCCGGCACGCCGGCTGTTCGGAAGCGAGGTCTCTAGTGTCCGCATCCGACCCACTGCGGACATTGGGCTTGGGATTTGTCGAGAGCCACTTAGGTCAACCCGCAATCATGCCGCGAATGCGCGTAGCGAGCGCTTCGATTGCAAATGGTTTCGTGATCATTTCCATACCAGGCTCGAGGAACCCGTTGGCGATCGTCGCATTCTCCGCATAGCCCGTCATGAACAGCACCTTGAGATCGGGACGCTGTTGCCGAGTTGCGTCGACGACCTGCCGCCCGTTGAGTCCCGGCAAGCCAATGTCGGTTATGAGCAGGTCCAAATGCATCCCGGACTGCAACAGCTTCAATCCGGACGGGCCGTCCGCCGCTTCGATAGCGCGGTAACCCAGCTCGCCAAGTACATCGACGACAAGGTCTCGAACTGTCGCGTCATCTTCGATCACCAGGACGACCTCACCGGCTTCCGCACGATGCGCATCGGTGAGCTGACCTTGCTCCTCCGCGACAACTTCAGCCTCGCCATAGTAGCGCGGTAAATACAGCTTTATCGTCGTGCCTCGACCAAGCTCGGAGTAGATCCGGGCATAGCCCTCCGACTGTCGCGTAAATCCGTAGATCATCGACAGCCCTAACCCTGTGCCCTGGCCAATCGGCTTGGTGGTGAAAAAGGGCTCGAACGCCTTCTCCATCGTGTCTTTTGACATTCCTGACCCGGTGTCGGTTACGCAAATACAGACGTACTGGCCCGGACTCACGTCTCGCTGCTTGGCAGCGTAAGTGCTGTCGAGGCGCGTGTTACAGGTTTCGATGGTCAATGAACCGCCATCCGGCATTGCGTCACGAGCGTTGATGGCCAAATTGAGGACTGCGCTTTCTAGTTGGTGAGGGTCGCACAGGGTTTGCCACAAACCGCCGGCTGTAACGATTTCCAGGGCAATAGACTCGCCGATGGTGCGGCGAAGCAGTTCTTCCATCCCCGTAACCAAACGGTTTGCGTCGACAGGTTTTGGATGCAGGGGCTGACGGCGTGAAAAGGCTAGAAGTCGATGCGTAAGGGCAGCGGCGCGATTAGCCGCGGTCATCGCCGTAGTCGCATAGCGCTCGATTTTGCCGGTTTCCCCTTTGCTAATCTGGCGCTGCATCATGTCGAGCGAGCCAATTACACCGGTGAGGAGGTTGTTGAAGTCGTGTGCAATGCCACCCGTGAGCTGACCGACAGCCTCCATTTTCTGCGCTTGCCTCAGCGCTTCCTCAGCTTCTGAGCGGCGCTCGACTTCTTCCCGAACCCGCTCTTCTAGCGTCTCGTTCAGCTCGCGAAGTGCCGTCTCCGCGCGCACGCGCTCAGCGAGTTCCTTTTGGGCCGTGTCGTAGAGCCGAGCATTGTCAATACCCACGGCGGCCTGAGCTGCAACTCCGGTGATCAATCGTTCATGACGCGCTGTGAAGCGCGCTACTCCAGGGTGCCCAAAAAAGAGCCCACCAATCACCTCTTCCGAACGGCTGATCACTGGCACAGCCAGGTAGCTTCGTACCGGCAGGTGTCCTTCAGGCATTCCATGATGGGGGTCATTCTTGCCGTAACGCTCGTCTTTGGTAATGTCGTCCGATCGGACGACTCCTTCTCCCACGAAAGTGGGGTGGAAGATGGCTGTCGCCCGCGGCATGCCGAACCGGTCAAAGTCGGCGCGTTCGGCACCGGAAAGCGCGTACAGCAGGTACTTCTCTCCGGCCGGGTCCAGTACGTTGTAAAAGAAGGCACCAAATTGCGCGCCCGTCAGCTCAACGCCTGCATCGGTCACCATTTGGACCAGCCGTTCCAGATCCAGCTCTGCAGCAATAGCGGATCCAGTTCTGTTGAGTGTCTCGAGAGTGCGGCTCTCTTCTCGGAGCGCCGCGTCTGCCTGCTTCACGTCCCTAAGATCGATTACCGTGCAAATCGCCCCGATATGCTCGCCGTTGCGGTGTATTGGGGTTGCCCAATACTCTACTGGCACGGCCGCCCCGTCCAGCCGGAAGAAGCTTTCTTCTGAAACATGCGAAGGCTTACCCGTCGATGCGCACAGATAGATGGGGCATTCTTCTACCGGATAGTGCGCTCCGTCGGGCTTGGTATGATGGATTACATCGTGGAGCTTCCGGCCCAACGCGTCCTGTTCGTCTTCAAAACCCAGCAGGTCCAAAAACCCCCGACTGACCAGGTTCGTGTTCCCCTCCCGGTCAACAGCGTAGAAACCACCTGGGGCAGCATCGAGCACAAGCCGCAAACGCTCTTCGCTTTCGCGCTTTGCATTTTCGGCGGTCAATTGTGCCGAGATCTCGGTATTGACGCCGAACCAGCGCACAACCGAGCCGGAAGCATCGCGCACCGGCTGGACCCGGGTCAGAAAAGGCCGGAAGACCCCGTCCGCACCTTTGAGCGGGAAGGTCATTTCAAAAGGCTCGCCCGTGGCGATAGACCCGGTCCACCGCTCCATTACCTCAGGAAGCACCTCAGGATCGTGGACTGCCTGCCAACCCCACCCTTCCATCTCAGCTGCAGAAGTGCCGGCATATTCGTGCCACCGGCGATTATACCAGACGATGTACCCGTCGCCGTTGGCCATCCAACATAAGACAGGAATGTTGTCTGCCGCCAACTTGAACTGACTTTCGGGAATCTGGTCGGCAGCCAGTGGTGCCAGCGTGCCATCAAGGAGCGGAGCAGACCGCCAGTATCGGTGCTGGAACTCGCGCGGTAGATCATCTTTTCGGCTGGACGCCATCATTGCCTCACTCGGAACTCGCTGTCTTGCGCCGGTCCTACATAGAGAAATCCAAGGTTCCTAGTGGTTTGAAAGCGCTGGCACCGAGCCGCTGCGCTTAGCTCGACGTCGAAGGTCGGAGAGCGCGGAACCTGCAATCCTGTCGCCGCAGGAATCCTTGCCGAACCTATTATCACGATACGGCCCTCCCCGCCTTTAACCGCTAACGGCCGCTTCCCACCCGAAACCGACATTAGCTGTCGTGGGACCACCGCCCGGGATTACGGTCGCGGGCTACTCCAATTCCGTAATTGCGGCCGCTGTAATTCAGCCGCCGGCCAGCGCCTTGCGCACCGCTTTGTCGAGCGCATCCGCCCGGAACGGCTTGGTCAGCAGCGGCGCGTTGGGGGCGACGCTTCGCACGGCTTCGGTCTCGCTGTAGCCGGACACGAACAGGATCGGCTGGTCGGGCGCTTGCGCGAGGATCCGGCTGGCGACTTCGGCCCCCGACAGCCCGGGCATGATGAAGTCGAGCACCACCAGGTCGGGCCGATCGCCGGCAAAGGCCTTGAGGCCCTTGCGGCCGTCGCCCGCCTCGGCGACTCGATAGCCCTGCTCCTCGAGGCTGCTGACGATGAAGCCGCGGACGTCGGGGTCGTCGTCGATCACCAGCACCGACGCATCCCGTGCCTCGCCATCGTCGCGCTCGGCGTCGGCTTCGGCGGCCTCGTCCGCCGCGGCCGGCTGCTCGGCAACCCGGAACAGCAGCTTGACGGTGGTCCCGCCGCCCGGCGGGCTGGCGATTCGCGCGCTGCCGCCCGATTGCCTGGCCATTCCATAGACCATCGACAGCCCGAGGCCGGTGCCCTTGCCGACCTCCTTGGTGGTGAAGAAGGGCTCGAACGCGCGCGCCGCGACCTCCTCGCTCATCCCCGGCCCGGTGTCGGTGATCGACAGCTCGACATATTGGCCGCTCTCCAGCTCGGGGTCGTGGTCGATCTTTACCGAGCGGGTCGAGAAAGTCAGGACGCCGCCTTCCGGCATCGCGTCGCGGGCGTTGATCGCCAGGTTGAGGACCGCGACCTCGAGCTGGGTCGGGTCGGCCATCACCGGCCGCTCCTCGTCGTCGAGGTTGAATCGTTTCTCGATCCCCGGGCCCAGCACGTTGCGAAGCAGCGGGCGCATGTTGACGATCAGCGGCGCGACCGGCGTCGGCCGGACCTCGAGCCGCGGGACCCGGCCGAAAGCGGGCAATTGCCCGGTCAGCCGGGCGCCGCGCTCGGCGGCCGACAGTGCGTTCTCGGCGTAGCGCCGGAGCTTCTCGTCGTCGGCGCGCTTGGCGACGATGTCGAGGCCGCCGACGACCACCGTCAGCAAATTGTTGAAGTCGTGGGCGATGCCGCCGGTCAGCTGGCCGAGCGCCTCCATCTTCTGGCTTTGGCGGAGCTGCTCCTGGGCGGCCTTGAGGTCGGTGATGTCGCGCGCTTCGAACAGCAGGAAGATGAGCTTGCCTTCGGGGTCGCGGACCGGCTGCATCGAGATGTCGAGGTAGGCGGTCGGAACACCTTCGCGCTCCATCGTCACTTCCTCGTTGAACAGCTCGCCCTTGGCCGCCTGCTCGACCGCGCGTTTCATCAGCTCGATGTGCTGCGGATAGGCGTGGAGGGTCGGCGCGTCCCAGATCTTGCCGCCGATCGCCTTGTCGTAATTCGTGTCGCGCCACACCGCTTCCTTGCGGTTCATCTCGACGATGGTGCCGTCGGGTTTTAGGAGGACCAGCACTTCGAGCACCGTCTCGAAGATCGCCCGGAACTGCGCCTCGCTCCGCGCCAGCTTGGCGGTCCGCTCCTCGACCTGCTCCTTCAATTCGAGCTCGGCCTCCTTGGACAAAGTGATGTCGCTGGCGGTGCCGATGAAGCCGTTCAATTCGCCGTCGGGCCCGAAGCGCGGGCTGGAGACGCTGCGCAGCCAGCGATACTCGCCGTCGGAGCGCCGGTAGCGGCCCTCGAGCGCGAAGCGCTCCCGGGCGGCCTCGCCGGCGATGCTCTCGGCGACGATCCGGTCGACGTCGTCGGGGTGGATCCGGGTCCGCCAATCGATGTTGCTGACCTCCTCGCGGGTGCCGCCGACGAACTCGGCGTAGGCCTCGTTGACGAAGTCGCGGGTGCGGTCGAGCCTCGTCACCCACATCATCACCGGCGCCGAATTGGCGATCCGCCGGAACCGCTCCTCGCTTTCGCGCAGCGCACGCTCGGTCGAGCGCTGCTCGGTGATGTCGGCGACGACGATCACCAGCCCCTTGACCTCGCCGTCCTTTTCCCACGGCACGTAACTGGTCTGCACCGCCAGGGGCCCGCGAGTCGGATGGTCGAAGTCGGACGCGAAATATTGCCGCTCGCCGGCGAGCGCCGCGGCGATCAGCGGCTCGCGCACCGCGTAGGCGTCCTCGCCGAGCATTTCGCGCAAGGTCTTGCCCAAGATCTCGGAGCGCGGCCGCTCGAACCAGTCGGCCAGCGACTTGTTCAAGAAACGGTAGCGCTGCTGCCGGTCGACGTAGGCGGTGAGCACCGGCAGAGTGTCGGCCAGCGCCAGAATGCCGAGCGGCGAGAACATCTCGGGCGGCAGATCCCCCGGGGGGAACCGAGCACCGGGATCGGCGGGCAAGTCGGGCACATCGCGGGCGCCGATCGCGGCGGCATCGCCCGCGCCTCCCGGCCCCTTGTCCGCCCGCTTGCCCATATGCCCCTCGATTGCGCGTCATTCGCTCAACATTCCAGCCTGCCATGAGTTGCCGGGCGGGAGCCAGAGCCCTCACCACCGTCGCTGCGCTCCTCCTTCCTCTCCCGCACGCGGGAGAGGGTTGGTGGCAAAAAACCGCTGTCCTATTTCGAACCTATCTGGTTTAAGCTCGCGGATGAACGCAATCTGCAACACCAGAATCCCAGTCCTTTGCGACCGTTGCCAAGCCTCCGGAACCGCGGGCGAGGGCGACTTCGCCCACCTCGGCGACCTGCTCGATTTCGAGCCGGTGCCGCGCCAGCTCAAGCGCCGGAACGGCTGGACTGGGGTGCTGCAGCGCGAGTTCATCGCGCGGCTGGCGCAAACGGGTTCGCCGACGCTCGCGGTCGAGGCGATGACCAAGTGCCTGCACGGGGTGAGGAAGCTGCTCAAGGACCCGGGCTCGGACGGCTTCCGGGCGGCCTGGGATCGGGCCGTGGAACTGGGCGAAGCGGCCGAGGCGCGGCGGCGGATCGCCGAGCAGGCCGGGATCGACGCCCGCAATGCTCACGCCGACACGCCGCGGTCGCGGGGGCATGCTCCGGAGCCCGAAAGCGAGGCAGACGACACTGGGCTGCGCATGGAAATGATCGAGCGGCTGATCGCCAAGTTCCAGCGCAAGGTCGCCCAGGAGCGCTCTTGCCGGCTCGGCGGGCGAATCGTCGAGGCGGACTTCTATCTGCGCCAGATCACCTGCCTCGAAGTGGCTTTCGACCTGATGGTCGACGGCCACGGCGACCGGGGCTGGACGATGCTGATGGAGGCCCGCCGCGGCACCCGCAATTTGCTCGAGATCGCCGATACCCACATGACCCGGGTGCTCGACCAGGCGCGGCGCGACCAGTGGGCGGCGATGGCCGAGCCCGAGCGGCCCGAGGCGTGGCCCGAGCGCTATTTGCTGGGCGAGCCCGGCAAGGTCGACGCGCGCATCGAGCCATTGGCAGCGGCCGGCAAGGCGAGCCGCCCGGCGGCCGGGATCGACCCGGGCGCGTGGCAATTGATGGACACCGAAGAGCAGCAGCGGATCTAGCCGACCAAACAGAAAGTTGAGGAGCTCATAATGGTCG
>JBPCQE010000195.1:0-3144 GCA_050998435.1 Sphingomicrobium sp.
GGGCCGAGCTGTCGGTCGTCGTCAGCCGGGACACGGATGGTCACACCACCGCGTACCCGCCGGTGCGCAACGTCCACGACGCCGGGATCCTCGTCGAGTCGGTCGCGCCGGCGCCGGTCGAAGCGGCAGTGGCAGGAGCGGCGACCGAGATCGGGCTGCGGCTGGCGACCGCGAGGGGGCTCGCCGGAACGCTGACCGTCGAGCTGTTTCTCCTGGCGGATGGGTCGCTCGTCGTCAACGAGCTCGCGCCGCGGGTCCACAACAGCGGCCACTGGACGATCGAGGGCGCGGTCACTTCGCAATTCGAGCAGCACATCCGGGCGATCTGCGGGTTGCCGCTCGGATCACGGGAACTCACCGGCGCATCCGTGACCATGGACAATCTCATCGGCAACGAAGTCGACCGCTGGCCCGATCTCCTCGCCGAGCCCGGCGCCCACGTCCACATCTACGGCAAGGGCGAGGCCCGCCCCGGCCGCAAGATGGGGCATGTGACCCGCGTCAGCGGATAGTTCCTCCCTGCCGCGCAGCGGCGGGGAGGGGGACCATCGAACGTAGATTCGATGGTGGAGGGGCCGTCACGGGAATGAATCCCGTGACGTCGGTCCTGTCGCCACTTTGCGGCGCAGGCCGTCCGGCCTTCGCCGTCTCTCGCATAGCTAACGATCGCTGGGCGATCGCTTCGCTATGCTCGGCGGCTGCGCCTCTACCGCGGCTGGATCACCTCGATCGGAATTCCGAGCTTGGCGAGCTGCGGGCGGATCTTGGCGGCATCGCCGACCACCACCCAGACGAAGCCATTGGGGGCGATCGCCGCCCGGGCCGCAGCGTCGAAGCTGGCCCGGCTGTGCCCACGGTACTTGTCGGCGAGCAGCTCGGCACAATTGTCCGGACGGCCAAGCAGCGCATTGGTCTGCATCGCCGCAAGCACCGCGTCCGACGTCTCGAACCGGCCCGGAAGCTCCTGGATGTTCTTGGCGGTGATCCGCTTCAGTTCGTCCTCGGTGGTGCCTTGGGTGCCCAGGAACCGCCCAAAGTCGTTGGCCAGCTCGCGCAGGGAATCGCCGGTGCGGTCGGCCTGGACCGGCGCGGTGACGATATAGGGCACGATGTTCTCGTGGATCTGCACCGATCCGCGCACCCCGTACGACCAACCCTTGGTCTCGCGCAGGTTCATGTTGATCCGCGACAGGAAGCCGCCGCCGATGACGTCGTTGGCGCTGGTCAGCCCGGTGACGTCGCTGCGCGGATCGACGGGCGTCAGCTGTCCGCCCAGAATGATCGACTGCGGCGACTGCGGGCGGTCGATCAAATATATCTTCGGACTTGCGGGCCGCGCCGTAGCGGCGCTGAACTGCTTGGTGCCGCGCGGCGCGTCGGGAGCCGCCCACTGGCCGAAGCGCTGGTCGAGCTCCGCCTGGATTTCCGCCAGCGGCCGGTCGGAGACGACGAAAATCTCCAGATTGTCCGGGCGCAGCCAGCCCTGTTGGAAGGCGATCAGGTCGGCGCGGGCGAAGCGAGTCACCGCCGCCGGGTCGCCCGCCGCGGTCGTCGCATAGGGATGGGTCGGGCCATAGAGCAGCGCCGGCAAGGCGCGGCTCGCCATTCCGTTGGGGTCCTTGAGCTGCTGCGCGATCCCGGTCAGAGTCTGCGTGCGCACCCGGTTCAGTTCCGAATCGGCAAAGGCGGGGTTGCGGACGATATCGGCGAGCAGGTCGAGCGACGGGCCGAGGTTGGCGCTCAGCGCCGACATCCCGACCGTGCTCCGGTCGGCCGAGCCGCCGGCGCCGATCTGCGCTCCGAGCCGCTCCTGCTCCTCGGCGATCTGCTGCGAAGTGCGCGTCGCCGTGCCTTCGTCGAGCAGGCCGATGGTCAAGTTCTGCAAGCCGCGGCTGTCGGGCGAATCGGCGGCAAAGCCGGCGTTGAACGACAGCGACAGCTGGGTCACCGGAACCGCGGTGCGCTGCGCGTAGTGGAGCTTGACCCCGTTCGACAGGGTCGCATGGCTGACGTCGGGGAAGTCGAGCGGCGCCATCGACTCCAGCGCCGGGATCGCGCGCTTCTTGGAGACGGTGATCTTGCCGTCGCCCTTCTTGGTCTGAGCGACCGCCTTCGCCTCCTGGTAGGCGGGCCGGTCGCCGGGCTCGAGCCGGATGGTCAGCGACGGCTTGGTCAGCCACTGGTTCATCGCCGAGCGCACTTCTGTGGGAGTGATGCTCGCGTAATTGGCCAGCGTCTTGCGGTAGAATTCGGAATCGCCGGAGTAGATCTGGCCCTCGGCGAGAGCGACGGCCTTGCCGCCGAAGCCGCCGACCTGCTCGAGCCCGCGGATGCGCTGCGCGACCTCGCTGGTCGCGGCTCGGCGGACTTCGTCGTCGCTCGGGCCCTCGGCGATGAACTGGGTGATCAGCTCGTTGAGGCGCCGTTCGACCAGCGCCGGATCGACGCCCGGCTTGACGGTCGCGGTGGCGGTGAAAATGCCGACCCGCTGGAACGGGATGTTGCCGGCCGTCACTCCGACCGCGATCTTCTCGTCGCGGACCAGCACCTTGTCGAGGCGCGAGCTGGCGAGGCCGCCGAGCACCGAGCCGCCGATGTCGAGCGCGACCAGCTGCCGGTCGAGGATCCCGGGCATCGGCCAGTAACGCTGGACGCTGACCGCGGCGACCCGGTCCTTCATCACCACCGTCTTGGGTGCGGCGAGCACCGGCACGATCGCGGCCGCGGGCACGTTGACCTGGCCCAGGCCGATCTCGCCGAAATATTTCTCGACCAGCGGCCGGGCGGTGGCCGCATCCACATCGCCGGCCAGCACGAGCACCGCGTTGTTCGGGCCGTAATTGTCGCGGAACCAGCTCTTCACGTCGGCGAGGCTGGCGGCATCGAGGTCGGCCATCGAGCCGATCGGGCTGTGCCGGTACGGGTGGCCGGCCGGGAACAGGTTCTCGAGGATTTCGTAGAGCACCAGGCCACCGGGATTGTTGTCGTTCTGGCGCTTCTCGTTCTGGACGACTCCGCGCTGGTTATCGAGCTTCTCCTGGGTGACCGCGCCGAGCAGGAAACCCATCCGGTCGGATTCCATGAACAAAGCGCGCTCAAGGGTGCCGGTCGGCACCGTCTGGAAGTAATTGGTGCGGTCGAAGT
>JBPCQE010000028.1:0-3322 GCA_050998435.1 Sphingomicrobium sp.
GCGACCGACTTCATGCCCTCGCGGACGATCGCCTGGGCGAGAACCGTCGCGGTGGTGGTGCCGTCACCAGCGATGTCGTTGGTCTTCGAAGCGACTTCGCGGACCATCTGCGCGCCCATGTTCTCGAACTTGTCCTTGAGCTCGATCTCCTTGGCAACGGTGACCCCGTCCTTGGAGATGCGCGGAGCGCCGTAGCTCTTGTCGAGGATCACGTTGCGGCCCTTGGGGCCGAGAGTGACCTTGACGGCATCGGCGAGGATGTCGACGCCCCGCAGAATCCGCTCGCGCGCGTCGCGCGAAAATTTAACGTCCTTGGCTGCCATTTCAGCAATCCCTTTCCTTGTTCCCCTGCGAAGGCAGGGTCCAGTTTATTGATGTTCGACTAGGCCCCGGCATTCGCCGGGGTTGGCCATCCTTGCCTCAGGCAACGACGCCCAAGATGTCGCTTTCCTTCATGATGATCAGGTCTTCGCCCGCGATCTTGACCTCGGTGCCCGACCATTTGCCGAACAGGATCCGGTCGCCGGCCTTGACGTCGAGCGGAGTCACCTTGCCATCGTCGGCTCGGGAGCCCGAACCGACCGAAATGACTTCGCCTTCCTGTGGCTTTTCCTGCGCCGTATCGGGGATGATGATCCCGCCGGCGGTTTTCTCCTCGGCCTCGACCCGGCGGACGAGGACTCGATCGTGAAGCGGCCTGAAACCTTTAGCCATTTTAGCCCCTTGAAATGTTGTTGCGCAAATCAGCTTGGCACTCTGACCATGAGAGTGCCAGCGATGCCCCGCATATGGTTGCGGCGGCTCGCCGCGTCAACGCCCTGGCGTGCCGCTATTTCAATGAACCGGCTGAGGCGGGCCAAGTCCGAGGCGAACGCGCATCGTCCAGCGCGCGATCATCAGCGCCGCAACCACTCCGAGGCCGACGGCGAGCCCGGTCCAGATGCCGACCCCCTGCCAGCCGCGGGCGAACGCCAGCCAGACCCCAACCCCGAGGCCGGCCACCCAATAACCGAACAAGGCGAACAGCATCGGCACCCTTGTGTCGTGGAGCCCGCGGAGCATGCCGGCGCCGACCACCTGGGCGCCGTCGACGATCTGGAACGCCGCCGCGACGGCGAGGAAGGACACGCCCAGCTCGATCACCCTCGCATTGCCCGGCACATCGTCGAGGAACAGGGTCATGAGCTCGCGCGGGATGATCCACATGACCAGCGCCATCGCCGCCATGAACCCGACGCCGAGGCCCCAGGCGGTCCACCCGGCGCGCGTAATTCCCTGCCGGTCGTTGCGGCCGACCGCCAGTCCGACCCGCACCGTCGCCGCCTGTCCGAGACCGAGCGGGACCATGAAGCTCAGCGCCGCGATCTGCAGCGCGACCGCATGGGCGGCGATCGAGTCGGAATCGATCAGCCCCATCAGATAAGCGGCGGCGCCGAACACCGCCCCTTCGAACGCCATCGTCAGGCCGATCGGCAGCCCGAGCCGCCAGATGTGCAGGAAGCGTGGCCAATCGGCTCGCCAGAAGCGACCGAACAAATGGAAGCGGCGAAACTTTCGGTCGGTGACGATGACGATTCCCAGCGCCACCGTCAGGACCGTCCAGACGATCGAGCTGCCGAGCCCGCCGCCGAAGAGGCCGAGCGCCGGCAGGCCCAGCCGGCCGAAGATCAATGCCCAGCTGACCACCGCGTTGAGGACGATGCCGAGCGCGCTGACGATGAAGATCCACTGCGGCCGCTCGAGCGCCGAGAGGAAGTTGCGCATCGCCTGGAACAGCAGGAACGGAAGGATGCTCCACATGTAGCCGTGGAGGAAAATCTCGCCGTCGCGGGCCAGCGCCGGCTCCTGCCCAAGCAGCGCGATGATGGTTTCCGCGTTCCATAGCACCGCCCAGCTCGCGAGCGCGATGCAGATCGCCACCCAGCACGCCTGGCGGAACGAGCGCCGAACGTCGCGCACCGCGCTCGAGCGACGCCCAAGCGCGGTCGCCATCATCGGCGACGACGCCGCGACCACTCCGATGCCGAGCAAAGTGAAGACGAAGGTCAGGTTGATCCCGAGCGCCGATGCGGCCAGCGGGTGCGGACCCAGCCACCCGATCAGCAGGACGTCGGTCGCCCCGATCAGCGCCATCGTCAGGTTGGAAAGGATCAGCGGCCAGGCGAGCCCGGCGGTCGCTCGAAGCTCGTCGCCCCACGCTCGCCGGCTTGTCGATTGAATCCGAGCATCCATCTAAGCGTCATTGCGAGGAGCAAAGCGACGAAGCAATCCAGCGGCACGCCATCGGCTCGCATTGGCGGCGCTTCTAGGCTAGCGGTTCGCGCACATCGTCGAGGATAATCAAGATGAAATTCGTGCGCGCGATCTGGAAGCTGCTGGTCGGCATCAAGGATGCCCTGGTGCTCCTGCTCATGCTGTTGTTCTTCGGCTTGCTCTACGCGGGGCTGTCGGCGCGGCCGGACCCGGTGACCGACGGAGTGCTCGCGCTCGACCTCGACGGAACGGTCGTCGAGCAGCCGGCCCGGGCCGAGTTTTCGGCGCTTGCCGCCGGCGGCAGTGGGCCCAGGCAATTCCGGCTTCGCGACCTCGTCGCGGCGCTCGACGAGGCCCGCGAGGACGACCGCGTCAAAGCGGTCGCGCTCGACCTCGAAGGTTTCCTCGGCGGCGGCCAGACGGCGATGTCCGACCTCGCCGATGCGCTGCGCCGGGTGCGCTCGGCGGGCAAGCCGGTGATCGCTTATTCGGTCGGCTACGGCGACGACGCTTACCAGCTCGCGGCCGCGTCGTCCGAAGTCTGGCTCCACCCGCTCGGAATCGTCGCCATCGCCGGCCCGGGCGGCTCGAACCCCTATTTCAAGGGGCTGCTCGACAAGCTCGGAGTGACCGCCAACGTCTATCGCGTCGGCACCTACAAGTCGGCGGTCGAACCCTTCACCCGCAACGACATGTCTCCCGAATCGCGGGAAAACTACCAGGCGTTCGGCCAGGCGCTGCTCGAAAGTTGGCGCGAGGGAGTCCTGCGCGCCCGCCCGAAGGCCAAGCTCGACGCCTATCTGCGCGACATGGCGGGAGTGGTCGACGCAGCCGGCGGCAACCTCGCTCAGGCCGCCCTCAACGCGGGCATGGTCGACAAGATCGCCGATCGCCGCGCGTTCGAGGCGCGCCTTGCGAAGCTCGGCGGCGAGGACGATGACTCGTTCGGCGGCTACAACCGGATCAAGCTCGATTCCTACATCGCCGATCGGGTCGAGCATGACGGCAATGGGCCGATCGGGGTGGTCACCGTCGCCGGCATGATCGTCGACGGCAAGGCGCCCGAGGG
>JBPCQE010000032.1:0-15914 GCA_050998435.1 Sphingomicrobium sp.
GAGGAAGCATCACGAAGCGGCTTTTGGCAACGACTGCGTGCGTGTTTGTGCTGGTTTCGGGTCTGTCTGCTTGTGGTGGTGGTGGCGGTGGGGGAGGAGGCGTGAACTCAACACCGCCGCCGCCGCCCACCCTGACTCCAACCCCAACCCCCACTCCGACTCCAACGCCCACTCCCACTCCGACTCCCACCCCGACCACAACCAATTACGACACGGTCGAGTATCGCAATTCCAATTATGCGGTCGCTGCCAGTGCGCTGAGCGCCTACCAGGCCGGCGCGACCGGCAAAGGCGTCAAGATCGGCGTCGTCGACAGCGGCATCAATCCGGCCCTTTCCGAGTTCGCCGGCAAGATCGACCCGGCCAGCAGCGACGTCGCCGGAAGCCGTGGGGTCAGCGACGAGGACGGGCACGGAACCGCGGTCAGCGCGGTTGCGGCCGCGGCCCGCAATGACTCGAACACCTTTGGGGTGGCGTTTGACTCGACCATCGTCAGCATGCGTGCCGATACGCCCGGGAGCTGCGCTAAGGAGGGCGAGGACGGTGGCTGCAAATTCCCCGAGTCGGCGATCGCCGCCGGTATCGATGCGGCTCGCCAAGCCGGAGCGCGGGTGATCAACCTGTCGCTCGGCGGCAGCGCCCCGGGTTCGGCCCTGATGGGGGCGATGAATCGCGCGGTTTCCGCCGGCATCGTGCTGGTCATTTCCGCCGGCAACGACGGCGAGAAGCCCGAAGGCCCGAACCCGAATGCGTTCGCGCTCGTCCCGGCCCAAAACCTCGGGCCCAGCGTGATTATCGCCGGCTCCATTGGAGTGGCGGACGGGAGCGGCGGAACCGACCTCAACCAGATTTCGGTCTTTTCCAACCGGGCCGGAAACGGAGCCAATTGGTATCTGACCGCACTCGGCTATCGCGACCGCGCTCCGGACCATACCGGGGCGCAATTCCTGTGGTCGGGCACCAGCTTCTCGGCGCCCACCATCAGCGGCGCGGTGGCGCTGCTCGCGCAGGGCTTCCCCAATCTCACGGGCTCGCAGATTGTCGACGTCCTGTTCAAGTCGGCCGACGACCTCGGCGCGGCTGGAACCGACTCGGTCTTCGGCCGCGGCCGGCTCAACATCGCCAAGGCGTTCCAGCCGATGGGCCAGACCAGCCTCGCCGGCAGCAAGGAAGCGGTCAGCACCTCCGGTAACGGCGACCTGCCGGGGGCCGCGGGCGACGGCGGCGGTTCGGGGAACATGGGCGCGATCATTCTCGACGGCTACTCGCGCGCCTTCGTGCTCGACCTCGCCAAGACTTTGCGGATCGCCGAGCAGGCGACGCCGCTGGCTCGAGCGCTTCAGGGGAACATCCGCATCGCCGGCGCCTCGGCCGGACCGGTCAGCATCGCGATGACGGTCAGCCAGCGACGCGACCTGCCGCAGGGCTTCGCCGTTGACCGGCTCGGCATCGGGCCGGAGGACGCGCGCCGGTCGCGGATGATCGCGGGCTCAGCGATTGCACGGCTCGACGACAAGACCGCGATCGCACTGGGCTTCGCCGAAGGCGCCAAGGCGATGGAACGGCGGCTGTCCGGCGCCGAGGCGGGCGCATTCCTGATTGCCAAGGATATCGCCGGCGATCCCGGTTTTGCCGCCCGTCGCGACGGCAGCCTTGCGGTGCGCCGTAACCTCGGCCCGGTCGGAGTGACCATTTCGGCCGAGAGCGGCGACGTGTGGCAGGAGGTCAAGACCAGCGCGACCGGCTCGCCCTATCGCTGGACGAGCGTTTCGGTCGACCGCAATTTCGGCAGCACCTGGCTGTCCGCCGGCATCAGCCATCTCGACGAGAAGCAGTCGCTGCTCGGCGGTCGCATGGGCAAGGCGCTCGGCGGCGGCGGCGCGAACAGCCTGTTCCTCGACGTCGAGGCCCGGCGCGAGTTCGGCAAGGGCTGGACCGCGAGCCTGTCGGCAAGGCGCGGTTGGACTGATTTCGCCGGGGGCAAGTTCGCCACCGGCGCCTACGGCTTCGACCTGACCAAATTGGGAGTGCTCGGCTGGAACGACCGGCTCGGTTTCCGGCTGTCACAGCCGTTGCGGGTCGAAAGCGGCGGCTTCGCGATGCTGCTCCCGACCGCGTACGATTACAGCACCCAGACCGCGACCAGCAGCCTGTCGCGCTTCTCGCTCACGCCGAGCGGGCGCGAAGTCAACGCCGAGCTCAGCTACGGCTCGAACGTGCTCGGCGACCAGGGCTGGATCGGCGGCAATCTGTTCCTTCGCCGCCAGCCGGGCCACATCGCCGGCGCCGATGACGATTACGGCGCCGCGATCCGCTTCACGCTGGGCTTCTAAGGTCGCTTTCTAGGCGGCCGTTCCCGGCGGCGGGCTCGCGTCTCCGCGCCGGAACCGCGGAGCCAGCATCCCAACGCTGGAGCGATAGCGCACATAGTCGTCACCGTAGTGGCCGACCAGGTCACGCTCCTCGTAGCGAATGGCGATCAGCATGTAGGCCGACATTCCAACCGCCAGCAGCAGGTGCCCGTAGCTCATGTGCGGAGTCGCCCAGAAGGCGAGGAAGAACCCGCTGTAGAGCGGGTGGGCGACCCACTTGTAGAACAACGGCTGGCGGAGCTTCGGCGGCTCGGCCTCACGGCCGCGCAAATGGAACCACGCCTGCTGAAGCCCGAACAGCTCGAAATGGTTGAGCAGGAAGGTGCTCAGAAGGACGATTGCCCAGCCCGCTGCGAAGGCGATCCACAGCGGCATCTCGAGCGCCGTTCCGCGAGCGTCCCACACCGTGCCTTCGATCGGCCGCCAGAACGCGAACAGGATGATCAGGGTCAGGCTGGCGATCAGCACGTAGACGCTGCGTTCGGCCGGCGGCGGGACGATGCGCGTCCAGGCGCGCTTGAAGCCCTGGCGCGCCATGACGCTGTGCTGGATTCCAAACAAAGCGATCAGCACGATGTCGATGACCAAGGCGGCCGCGACGGGCGCGTCCGGCCCGCGGTCGACCGTCGTTCCAGCGAACGGAATATCGCCGACAAAGCAGATGAGATACAGGAAGGTGGCGAAGAACACCGCGTAGGCGAAGAACGCGAACACCAAGGTTACTGTGCGTGACATACCGAAATTCCCCCTTTGGTGATGGCGCCGTCCAGTAGCAGAGATCGGGGCTGAGCTAAACCGTGAAACTCTCACCGCAGCCGCACGCGCCCTTGGCGTTGGGATTGGCGAAGACAAAGCCCGCCGCGAAGTCGTCCTCGACCCAGTCCATCGTCGACCCGATCAGGTACAGGACCGATCCCCCGTCAACATAGAAATTGCCGCCCGGAGTCTCGATCTTTTCGTCGAACGGCACTTCCTCGGTCACATAATCGACCGAATAGGCGAGCCCCGAGCAGCCGCGCCGCGGAGTTGACAGCTTGACCCCGATCGCGCCGTCCGGAGCGCGCGCCATCAACTCGGCGACGCGCGCCTCGGCGGCGGCCGTGAGGGTGATCGCTGCGGGCCGTGCGCGAATTTTGGATTCCTTGTTCACAGCATTCCCAATTCTAATCTGGCTTCGTCGCTCATCCTGGACGGGTCCCATGGCGGGTCCCACACCAGCTTGACCTCGGCGTCGCGGACTCCGGGCACCGACAGCACCCGAAGCTCGACCTCGTTGGGCAGCGATTCCGCGACCGGGCAGTGCGGCGTCGTCAGGGTCATGGTGACGATCGCGTCGCAGTCCTCGCTGATCTCGACGTCGTAGATCAGGCCGAGCTCGTAGATGTCGACCGGGATTTCGGGGTCGTAGATCGACTTCAGAGCCTCGACGACCGCAGCCTGCAGGTCGCTGCCCGCGCCATGTGCCGCCACGTCGTCCTTCTCGCCGCTCAGGAACCCGGCGAGATAATCCCTCTTCCGCTCGAATTCGGGCGTGACCCGGGCGCGCCGCGGTGGAGTCGCCGAGTTGACCTCCTCCGTCTCGATCCTGCGTTCCTCGTTCATGCGCCAAAAATCCGCTTCACCTGGTTCAAGCCGCCGGCCAGCGCCTCGATGTCGGAGCTGTCGCTGTGCGCGGCGAAGCTCGCCCGCGCCGTCGCGTCGATTCCGAGCAATTCCATCAGCGGCTGCGCGCAGTGGTGCCCGGCGCGAACCGCGACGCCCGCATCGTCCAATATGGTGGCGACGTCGTGCGCGTGCACCCCGTCGACGTTGAAGCTCACGATCCCGGCGCTGTCGTCGGGGCCGTAGAGCGTGACTCCGGGGATCGCCGACAGCGCGGCGCGGCACTCGGCGACCAAAGCGCATTCGTGCGCGTGGATTGCGTCCAACGACAATTGCTCGACCCAATCCACCGCCGCGTGAAGCCCGATCGCTCCGACGATGTGCGGCGTTCCGGCCTCGAAGCGCTGCGGCGGCGGCGCGTAGGTGGTGCGCTCGAAGGTCACGTTCTCGATCATCGCTCCGCCGCCGTGCCACGGCGGCATCGCGTCGAGCAGCTCGGCGCGGCCCCACAGCGCTCCGATGCCGGTCGGCCCGTACATCTTGTGGCCTGAGAATGCGTAGAAATCGCAGCCGATGCTTGTCACGTCGACCGGCATCCGCGGCACCGCCTGGCAGCCGTCGAGCAGCAGCAGCGCGCCTTGTCGATGCGCGATCTCCGCCGCCCGCCTGGCATCGAGGATCGAACCGAGCACGTTCGACACATGCGCGAAGGCGACCACCCGATGCTGCTCGCTGACCAGGCTCTCCGCCGAGTCGAGATCGATCCGGCCGTCGCCGGTCAGCGGGCAGACGTCGATTTGGTACCCGGCGAGCTGCCACGGAACGATGTTGCTGTGATGCTCGAGCGCCGACAGTAGCACCCGGTCGCGGCCGTCCCTGGGCAGAACCCGCGCGACCAAATTGATCGCCTCGGTCGCGCCGCGCGTGAACATCAGCTCGTTCGGCTGGCCACCAATCAATCCGGATGCCGCCGCGCGAGCCGCTTCGTACGCGGCGGTCATGTCCGACGAGCGCTTGTAGATGCCGCGATGCACCGTCGCGTAATCGCGCGCATAAGCCTGCGTGATCGCGTCGATCACCGGTTGCGGCTTCTGCGCGGTCGCGGCGCTGTCAAGATAATGCCAGCCGGCGATCGCCGGGAACTGGCCGCGGACGTCGAGCGACGAATTGATTCGGGTCTCGACGTTCATGCGATCGCCCTCAGCGCCGCGCGCGCCGCGTCGCGGATCGCCTCGCCGTCCGGAGCGTCGTCCCACAAGCCCATCACGAACCCTTCGAGCAGCAGCGCCCGCGCCTCCGCCGGCGGCAATCCACGCGCCATCGCGTAGAACATCTGCGCCTGGTCGAGCTCGCCGACGCTGGCGCCGTGCGCGCACTTCACATCGTCGGCGAAGATCTCGAGCTCGGGCTTGCAATTGGCCGTCGCTCCGCGGTCGAGCAGCATCGCCTTGACCGACTGCTCGGCGTCGGTCTTCTGAGCATCGCGAGCGACCTCGACCTTGCCGAGATAGGTGCCGACCGCCTTGCCGCCCAAGACCGAGCGCACGGTTTGCCGGCTGCGGCCGCGTTCTCCAATGTGGCGAACGGTGGTGACGATTTCTTGGGTAGCCGAACCGCCGCCGATGATGGCGCCGAACAGCTCGAAATCCGCGTCGCTGGCGAGAGTCACGTCGAGATCGATCCGGCCATAGTCCGCGGCGGTGTTGAGCGCGAAAATGCGCGCCCGCGCGCCTTCGCCAAGCTGCAGCCGAACGCGCCGAACCTGCACCTCGTCCGCGCCGGGCAGCCAGACCTGCTCGAAACTCTGCCCCGGCAGCACGGCGATGCTCTCAGGCTCGGCGAGCTCACCCCAGACGCCTTTCAGCGCATCGAGGTCGGCGTAGCGCCATTCCTCCTGCTTGCGGGTGGGAAAGGGGGCGGTCATGCGCGCTTCCGCCGCATCAATGCATTCAGCCGCTGGTCCCGGCGGCGCTGCCGCTCGGGCGCCATCAGCCCATAGAGCGCATTGATCGCAAAACCGAACGCCAGCAGCGCGGCAAGCGTCCAGGCGACGCCACCGGTGTCGACGAAACGGCCGAGCACCAGGTCGACGATGCCGATCATTCCCAACAGGATAACGAGCAGCGCCGTGTCGGCGACCGCGACTCCGGGCCGGCGGCGGAATGTGCCCGTGATGAGCACGAAAGCGACGCAGATGAGGATGATCCAGAGCGCCGTCACGCCGCCGCCTCCGCATAGCCTTCGCGCTCGAGCTCGTGGGCCAGCTCCGCGCCGCCGCTTCGCACGATCTTCCCGCGCGACAGGACGTGCACCTTGTCCGGTTTCACATAGTCGAGCAGCCGCTGGTAATGGGTGATCAGAAGCACCGCCTTGCCGGGCGCGCGCATGATCCGGTTGATGCCCGCTCCGACGGTCCGAAGCGCGTCGATGTCCAAACCACTGTCGGTCTCGTCGAGGATCGCGAGCCTCGGCGCCATGATCCCCATCTGCACCATCTCGCTGCGCTTCTTCTCGCCGCCGGAGAAGCCGACGTTGACCGGCCGCTTGAGCCTCTCGGCGTCCATCCCGCGCTCGGCCGCCTGCGCTTTCGCCAGGCGGATGAACTCGGCGCCGCTAAGCTCCGCCGCACCGCGTGCGCGGCGCTGCGCATTGAGGCTCTCGCGCAAAAACTGCAGCATCGAAACGCCCGGTATTTCGACCGGGTATTGAAACCCCAAAAACACCCCCGCCGCCGCGCGCTCGTGCGGCGCCATCGCCAGCAAATCGCGGTCCTCGAATTGGACGCTCCCTTCGCTGACTTGATACCCCGGCCGCCCCGCGAGCACGTAAGCCAGCGTCGACTTGCCCGACCCGTTGGGTCCCATGATCGCGTGCACCTCGCCCGCCGGCACGTGCAGCGACACGCCGTTCAGGATCGCCTTATTAGCGACGGTAGCGTGTAGGTTGGTGATCTCAAGCATGTTGTCTTTCAAAACCAGTACTCGTGCATGGCCTTCAAAAAAGCCTGGTCGCTGACTGGGTATCGTGAAGCGCTTCCGATTACCGCGTCCACGGGACAGTAAGGGCACATGGCGGTCCACTCATTTTCCGGAACCCCTTCAGTGTCCTCTGAAAGCTGTTCGACCCACGTCTCAATCTCAGTCGGAGGGAATGTCTTGAAGCAGTAGAGGCAGGCGCAAACGTCACTTTGCATCAGCTCTGCTCGATTAGCAGTGCAGTGATCGTGAGCCGCAACAATCACGGTTTGAGGGAATGACGACATCATCCCACGCTCCCCTCGAGCGAAATTCCCAGCAGCTTCTGCGCCTCGACCGCGAACTCCATCGGCAATTGCTTCAACACCTCGCGCGCAAACCCGTTGACGATCAGCGCCACCGCGCTTTCCGCGTCGAGCCCGCGGCTCATCGCGTAGAACAATTGGTCGTCGCTGATCTTCGACGTCGTCGCTTCATGCTCGATCTGCGCGGTTGGGTTCTTGACCTCGATGTACGGCACGGTGTGCGCCCCGCACCGGTCGCCGAGCAGCAGGCTGTCGCACTGGGTGAAATTGCGCACATTGTCCGCGCCGGGAAGCACCTTGACCAGCCCCCGATAGGTGTTGTTTGACCGGCCTGCGCTGATGCCCTTCGAGACGATCGTCGAGCGCGTGTTGGCGCCGATGTGCACCATCTTGGTCCCGGTGTCGGCCTGCTGGCGGTTGTTGGTCAAAGCGACCGAATAGAATTCGCCGACGCTGCCTTCACCCTTCAATATGCAGCTCGGATATTTCCAGGTGATCGCGCTTCCGGTCTCGACCTGGGTCCAGCTGACCTTCGATCGAGCGCCCGAGCACAGCGCGCGCTTGGTGACATAGTTGAGGATTCCGCCGCGCCCCTCGGCATCGCCCGGGTACCAGTTCTGGACGGTCGAATATTTCACCTCCGAATCCTGGTGCGCGAAGATCTCGACCACCGCGGCGTGGAGCTGGTTCTCGTCGCGCATCGGCGCCGTGCAGCCTTCGAGGTAGGACACGTAGCTGCCCTTGTCGGCGATGATCAAAGTGCGCTCGAACTGGCCGGTGTTCTCGGCGTTGATCCGGAAATAGGTACTCAATTCCATCGGGCAGCGGACGCCCTCGGGCACGTAGACGAAGGTGCCGTCGGAAAAGACCGCGCTGTTCAAACAGGCGAAGTAATTGTCGCGCTGCGGGACTACCGACCCGAGATATTTGCGGATCAGCTCGGGATGCTCGCGGATCGCTTCGGAAATGCTGAGGAAGATGACGCCCGCGCGCTTCAATTCCTCGCGGAACGTCGTCGCGACGCTAACGCTGTCGAACACCGCGTCGACCGCGACTTTCCGCGCCCCCTCGACCCCGGCGAGCACCTTCTGCTCCTCGATCGGGATGCCCAGCTTTTCGTACACGCGCAGAATCTCGGGATCGACTTCGTCGAGGCTGCCGAGCTTGGGCCGCTTCTTGGGCTCGGCGTAATAATAAGCGTCCTGGTAGTCGATTACCGGCAGGTCGAGCTTCGCCCAGCCGACCTCCTCCATCTCCAGCCACGCGCGATAGGCCTTGAGCCGCCACTCGAGCATCCACTCGGGCTCGCCCTTCTTGCCCGAGATGAAGCGGACGGTGTCCTCGCTCAAACCCTTGGGCGCGAACTCCTGCTCGATGTCGGAGACGAAGCCCCACTCATAGTCCCTGGCGATCGCCTCCTGGACCTCGGCATTGCGCAGCGTATCGGTCATCGGCCGCTCGCCAGGCTCTCGAGGCTGACCGCCCCCAGCGCGCCGCGCACAGCCTTGCTGACCACGCCCATGTGCGGCTTGACCCGGCAATGCGCGTCGAGCGCGCAGTCGGAGGCTTCCTCGCTGCCGCTGCACATGGTCATCGCGATCGGGCCCTCGACCGCCTCGACGATGTCGGCGAGGCTGATCTCGGTGACCGGCCGAGCCAGCATGAAGCCGCCGCGAGCGCCCCGGACGCTGCTCAGCAGCCCGGCTCCGGCAAGCTGGCCCATCAGCTTCTGCGCGGTCGGCAGCGGCACCCCGGTGTCCTGCGCCAGCTCGGCCGCCGATACGCGCACTGCGTCTCCCCGGCGGGCGGCCGCGGTCATCATCACGACCGCATAGTCGGCAAGGTGGGTCAGGCGCATTTGCTAATTCGGAGCTTTCCAGTCCGATTTAGGCCGAACCGCCCTCGGAATCAACCGAAGAGCCCCTCCCCTTGATGGGGAGGGGTTGGGGTGGGGTGGACTCTTCGTAGGAGCCGAGGCGGCTCCAATGTCACCCCCACCCAACCCTCCCCCATCGAGGGGGGAGGGCTTAGAGGCTCAACTTCGTTGGCGCGCGATCCAATCGTCGACGCGCTTCTCGAGCATGTCGAGCGGCATCGATCCGGCGAGCAGCACGGTGTCGTGGAAGCCGCGGTCGTCGTATTTGCCTCCGAGCGCCTGCTTGGCGCGCGCCCGCAGCTCCTCGATCTTCAATTTACCGACCATGTAGGCGGTCGCCTGCCCCGGATAGACGACATAGCGCTCGATCGCCTTGACGATTCCCCCCTTGGCGTCGGCGCTGTTGGCCTCGACGTACTGGATCGCTTGGCTCCGGCTCCAGCGCTTGTGGTGGATGCCGCTGTCGACCACCAGCCGGATCGCCCGGTGCAATTCAAGCTGCAGCCGGCCGAAGTCGCGGTACGGGTCGGTGTAGAGGCCCATCTCGGTGCACAATTTCTCGGCATAGAGGCCCCAGCCTTCGTCGGTCGCGGTGTAGCCCGAGAACTGGCGGAACGGCGGCACCTCGCCCTTGCCGAGCTCGGACAGCAGGGCGCCCTGCAAATGGTGACCGGGAATGCCCTCGTGGCAGAACAAGGCCTCGACCTCGGTCATCGGCATGTCGTTCATGTCGTAGAGGTTGACGTAATAGGTGCCGGGCCGCGAGCCGTCGGGCGGCGGGTCCTGGTAGAACGCCTTGCCGGCGCTCTTCTCGCGGAACGGCTCGACCGCTTTGACCAGCAGCGGGGCTTTGGGCACCCGGCCGAAGAAGCGCGGCGCCGCGGCCATCGTCTGCTGGAGTGCCTTCTCGGTCTCGTCGAGGTAGCGCTGCTTCCCGGCGGCGGTGTTCGGGTAATAGAATTGCTTGCTGTCGCGCATGTGGGCGAAGAATTGCGGCAGCGTTCCGGCAAAGCCGACCTTGGCCTTGATGGCGCTCATCTCGCCGTGGATTCGGGCGACCTGCTGAAGGCCGAGCTCGTGCACCTGGTCGGGGTTCAAATCGACCGTCGTGTAATATTTGAGCAGCGTCTGATATTGCGCGGCGCCGGTCGGGAAGCGCCAGATTCCGTCGTCGGCGCCGGCGACCTTGTGCTGCTCCTGCATCAGCGCGATCAGCCGCCGGTAGGCCGGCCGGACGTCGTCGAGCAGCGCCGCTCTGACTGCATCGAGCAGCCGCTTTTTGGTCGCCTCGTCGGCGGACAATTTGCCGACCTTGGATTTGAAGTCGCCCCACAAGGCGCTGTCGGCGCCGCGGTCGAACGGAGCGCCCCGGATCACGTTTCGCGAATCGGCGATGACGTAGGGGAACACCCATTTGGGCGGCAGCACGCCCAGCGCCTGGCGCTCGCGCGCTTCTTCGAGCGACTGGTCGAGGTAGCGGGCCATCTCGCGCAGCCGCGACACATAGGCCTCGGCGTGGCCGACGGTGTCGATCTTGTGGATGTTGATCAGGAAGGCCGGCCCCTCGCTCTGGTTGCCGTTCATCTGGTCGAACACGTAGCCCTGGTCGCGGTAGGCGAAGACCGACTCGTTGCGCGCGTTGCGGTACAGGAACAGGTCGTAGCTGAGCTGGTCCTCGGGCGAGAGCGCGGCCCGGACGAAGCGCGCCTGAAGCTCGGCGGCGAGGCGGCGGCCGAGCTCGCGCCGGGCGAGCGCGTCCTCGTCGCTGAACTGGTCCCACTTGCCGTAATCCTGGTCCTTGATCGCCCGGTACGACTTGCTGATCGGCGACAGCGCCAGCTCGGCCTTGTCGACCTCCTCGAAGAATGCGGCGAGCTCGGCGTTCTTGGCCGGCACCGCGGGCGGCGGAGTTGCGGGCACGACGGTCGCTTCCTCGGCCGGCGGAACGATGAGCGGCGCCGGCGGCGGAGTCGTCGCGCAGGCGGCGAGCAGGGCGGTCGAGGCGAGCAGGAGAATGCGCTTCACGGGTTCTGTCCTTTGATAGGTTGCCGCAAGGGCTTTGCTGGACCTGGCGGCGCGGCCACAATGGTTTTTCGATGAATGGTGCTGTGCGCCTTGCTAGGGCGACGGGCAATGGCCCTCTATCCGCTCGTTCGCCCGCTGATGTTTGCGCTCGACGCGGAGCGCGCGCATCGCGCGACCATCGCGGCGCTGAAGCTGTGGCCGAAGCGCAAGCCGCCGCTGTTCCCGCCGTCGTTGCGCTCGACCGTCGCCGGGCTGGAGTTCCCATCGCCGGTCGGGCTCGCCGCCGGCTTCGACAAGGACGCCGAGTTTCCCGACCAGATGCTCGCCCTCGGCTTCGGCTTCGTCGAGGTCGGGACGCTGACTCCGCGGCCGCAGCCGGGCAATCCCAGACCGCGGCTGTTTCGACTGCGCGAGGACCGCGCGGTGATCAACCGCCTCGGCTTCAACAACCAGGGCCAGGTTGCGGCGTTCGAGCGCCTCAAACGCTGCGGCCACCGCGGAATCGTCGGCGTCAACATCGGTGCCAACAAGGACAGTCCGGACCTCATCGCCGACTATGTCTGCGGTGTTGAAGCGATGGTGCAGATCGCGCGCTATTTGACGATCAACATCTCGTCGCCCAACACGCCCGGGCTGCGCGGCCTGCAGGACGAAGGCGCGCTCGACGAATTGCTCGCCGCGGTTCGCGGCGCTCGACGGCCGGGCGGCCCGCCGCTGTTCCTCAAGGTTGCGCCCGACCTCGGCGATGGCGACCCCGAGCGCATCGTCCGGGCGGCGCTCGACCACGGCGTCGATGGCCTGATCGTCGCCAACACCACGGTTTCGCGCCCGCCGTTGAAGTCGCGCCATGCGGACCAATCCGGCGGGCTTTCCGGCGAGCCGCTGAAGCCCCTGGCGCTCGAAGCCCTGCGCAATTTCCGAACCGCGAGCGGCGGCCAGATCCCGCTGATCGGAGTTGGCGGAATCGCCAATGCCGACGACGCCTGGGACCGGATCCGAGCCGGCGCCAGCCTCGTCCAGCTCTACACCGCCATGGTCTACCAAGGCCCCGGGATCGCGCGGCGAATCGCCCGCGGCCTGGCGGAGCGCCTTGCCCGTGAAAGCATGGCGAGCATTGCCGAGGCGGTCGGCAGCGAACCGGCCTAGCGGCCTGGAGGCAGAGTCCGGACGACGCCCTCGCGGCGGGGGTCCGCGCCGCCGTCGACCCGGCCATTGCGAATGATGACTCCATGCACGCCCGAATCCTCGCCCTGGCCCGGCTTCAGCTCGACGCCGCGCGCCCGGAGTCCCTCAATCACCGACGGTGCGAACTTGCTCACCTCGCCCTGGAAGTTGGCGCCGCGGGCAACCAGGTTCGGCGTTGCGGTCGCCTGCTGGACAGGCATGCGCCAGTCGATCGCGGCGACCATCGTTTTGGCGATGTAGGCCAGGATCGCATTACCTCCCGGCGATCCGAAGGCGCCGGCGACCCGCCCGTCGCGGTGCAGCAGGATCAGTGGCGCCATCGAGGACCGCGGCCGTTTGCCCGGAGCGACGGCATTGGCCGCCGGCCGCCCCTCCACGTCGCGCGGGCTGAAGGCGAAATCGGTCATTTGGTTGTTGAGGAAGAAGCCATCGACCATCCGCCCGGAGCCGAAGATGGATTCGACTGTGGTCGTCATCGAAACCACGTTCCCCACCGCATCGCCGACGATGAAATGCGACGTGCCCCCAGGCTCGAGGGTTTGGTCGGCGCCGGCGATGACCACTCGATCCGGCTCGCCGGGCGCCGGCGGCGGGCCGGCGACGGAGCCGATCAATCGCGCCCGCCCGGCGATGTAGGCGTCATCGATCAGCCCTTCCGTGGGCACTCGGACGAAAGCCGGATCGCCGACGTAGCGATCGCGGTCGGCATACATCAGCCGGCTTGCCTCGGCGAACAGGAACCAGGCTTGCGGGTCGTCGGGGCCGCGTTTCGCGATGTCCGTCTCTTCGAGCAGCAGCAGCAATTCCAGCAGCCCGACTCCGCTCGATGGCGGGGGCGGCACGCAGGCGACGTAGATGCGCACCGTAGCGCAGAGTGCCTCACGCTTGACCGCTTTATATCCGGCAAGGTCGAGCGTCGTCATCTTCCCCGGCAGCGGCCCTTGCCGAGTGCGCTCGACGATCTTCGCGGCCGTGGTCCCGGTATACAGTGCGCCGATGCCGTCCCGGGCGAGCCGCCGGAGGAAGTCGGCATAAGCGGGGTTTTTCATCCGGTCCCCGGCCTGCACGAGCCGCCCACCGGACCCTTGGCGAAAATAGGCCTGCACATCGGGCGCGTTGTTTTGCGGATGGTCGGAATGCACCATCCGCGCCAACCGCGGGCTGACGACAAACCCCTCCTCGGCCGTGCGCTCAGCCGTTCGAAACAGCGTCGACCAGTCCAACCCGCCGTGGTCGACATGCGCCAGTCTGAGGGCGGCAAGCACACCGGGCACTCCGGTTGCCCGGCCGCTCAGCACCGCGCTGGCGAAGGGCAGGGGCTTGCCGTCGGGGCCCAGGAACATCGACTGGGTCGCCTGCGCCGGCGCCGTCTCGCGCCCGTCGTAAACCGCGACGCGCATCGTGCTCGCGTCGTAATAGGTCAGGAAGGCGCCGCCGCCGACGCCCGAACTTTGCGGCTCGACCAGCGACAGCATCGCTTGCACGGCGATGGCGGCATCGACGGCGCTGCCGCCGCGCCGCAGCACCTCGACACCGGCCTCAGCCGCGAGGGGATTGGCGGCGATGACAAACGGCTCTGTGGCCGGAGCGCGCGATCGTGACGTCGTCGCGCAGGAGCCGACGAGGATGGCGCCAAGAAAGCAAACAAGCTGAAGGGCAAGACGCATGCCGCGGCGCTAGCCCAAGCGCCAGTCGGCGTCTACGAAGCGGGACGCATCTGGTGAATGCCCGAGCGTCGAACAGCGGCGCCGGCAGCGACGTCGGAGGATTGATGGCCCGCCAGCTCGAACGATTCCCCAACCTCGTCAGCATGTTCCTGACGCGCGCCGCGGAGAAGGGCGACCAACCGTTCCTGTCGGCCAAGCACGATGGCGCCTGGCGGGCGACCAGCTGGAGCGAATCGGCGCGCCAGGTCGGGGCGCTGGCCGAGAGCTTGCAGCGGATCGGGCTCGAGCCCGGCGACCGGGTGATGCTGGTCAGCGAGAACCGCCCCGAATGGCTGATCGCCAACCTCGCGATCATGGCCGCGGGCTGCGTCACGGTGCCGACTTACACCACCAACACGACCCGCGATCACACCCACATCTTCGGCAATTCGGGCGCCAAAGCGGTGATCGTCTCCAACCAGAAGCTCGCCAAGGCGCTGATCCCGGCGGTGCTTTACTCGGCCGAGTGCCACCACGTGATCGGTATCGAGACCATCCGCACCGGCCAGGCGACCGACGATTTCCTCTACCACGACTGGGCTGAGCTGGTCGCCGGCGAGCCGGACATGGCCGCGCTCCGCAACCGTCTGCAACGCTTCGGGCGCGAGGCCCCCGCCTGCATCATCTACACCAGCGGCACCGGCGGCGCGCCGCGCGGCGTCCAGCAGCATCATGGCGCGATCCTCCACAACGTCGCCGGCTGCGTCGACGTCATCTCGAAGGACTTCGGCTGGGACGACGAATTGTTCCTGTCGTTCCTGCCGGCCAGCCACGCCTATGAGCACACCGGCGGCCAGCATTTCCCGGTCGGGCTCGGCGCCCAGATCTATTACGCCGAGAGCCTCGAGAAGCTGTCCGCCAACATCGAGGAGGTGCGGCCGACGATCATGGTCGTCGTCCCGCGGCTGTTCGAAATGCTCCGGGCCCGGATTGTGAAGGGCGTCGCCAAGGGCGGCCTGTCCGAATATCTGCTCAAGCGCGCGCTCAGCATCGGCTCGAGCCGCTACCAGGGTCGATTCAAGCCGTGGGACCTGCCGATGGACGGCATCCTGTCGCTGACCCTGCGGCGCAAGGTCAGCAAGCGCTTTGGTGGGCGGATCAAGGCGATGGTCTCGGGCGGCGCTCCGCTCAACCCCGAGGTCGGCCTGTTCTTCCGCTCGTTGGGCCTTACCATCCTGCAGGGCTACGGACAGACCGAGTCCGGGCCGGTGATCAGCTGCAACCGGCCCAGCGCCGGGGTCCGGCTCGAATCGGTCGGGCCACCGCTGATCGACACCGAGGTCCGGATCGCCGAGGACGGCGAGATCATGGTCCGCGGCGAGAACGTGATGCACGGCTATTGGCGCAACCCGGAGGAGACCGCGCGGGTGCTCCAGGACGGCTGGCTGGCGACCGGCGACGTCGGCCACCTCGACGACAAGGGCCGCATCGTCATCACCGACCGCAAGAAGGATCTGATCGTCAACGACAAGGGCGACAACGTCTCGCCGCAGCGGGTCGAGGGGATGCTGACCCTGCAGCCCGAGATCGCGCAGGCGATGGTCTACGGCGACCGCCGCCCGTACCTGGTCGGGCTGCTGGTGGCGGACCCGGAATACGCCGGCGACGAGCAGCGGCTCAAGGCGGCGGTCGACCGGGTCAACGCCGAGCTGTCGATCGTCGAAAAGGTGCGCCGCTTCACCATCGCCGACGAGCCTTTCTCGATCGAGAACGAGCAGCTGACGCCGTCAATGAAGGTCCGCCGCCACGTGCTCAAAGCCGCCTACGCCGACCGGCTGGACGCGCTCTATAAGAAGTAGGCCCGTTGCAGGCCGCTAGGCGTCGTTCGGCCAGCCCGCGAACATCGACCCGCGGGAATTGACCTCGAT
>JBPCQE010000052.1:0-2819 GCA_050998435.1 Sphingomicrobium sp.
CGGACCACCTCGGGCGTCTCGTCGAACTTGCCGCGGTATTTGAGCCCGCCGGTCCAGGCGAAAATCGAGGCGATCGGGTTGGTCGAGGTCGCCTTGCCCTGCTGGTGCATCCGGTAGTGGCGGGTGACGGTGCCGTGCGCCGCCTCCGCCTCGATGGTCTTGCCGTCGGGGGTCATCAGCACCGAGGTCATCAACCCGAGGCTGCCGAAGCCCTGCGCGACGAGGTCGGACTGGACGTCACCGTCGTAATTCTTGCACGCCCAGATGAAATTGCCGCTCCATTTGAGCGCGCTGGCCACCATGTCATCGATCAGCCGGTGCTGATACTCGATCTTCGCTTCGGCGAACTTGGCCTTGAATTCGCTCTCGAATACCTCCTCGAAGATATCCTTGAAGCGGCCGTCATAAGCCTTGAGGATGGTGTTCTTGGTCGACAGATAGACCGGCCAGCCGCGGTTCAATCCATAGTTGAGGCTGGCGCGGGCGAACGCGCGGATCGAATCGTCGAGGTTGTACATGCCCATGGCGACTCCGGCGGCCGGGAAGTCGAACACTTCTTCCTCGATCACCTGGCCGTCCTCGCCCTGCCACTTCATCGTCAGCTTGCCCTTGCCGGGCACCTTGAAGTCGGTCGCCTTGTACTGGTCGCCGAACGCGTGGCGGCCGACGACGATCGGGTCGGTCCAGCCGGGGATCAGCCGCGGCACGTTGGCGATCACGATCGGCTCGCGGAAGACGACTCCGTTCAAGATGTTGCGGATGGTGCCGTTGGGCGACTTCCACATCTTCTTGAGGCCGAACTCCTCGACCCGGGCCTCGTCCGGAGTGATGGTCGCGCATTTGACCCCGACGCCGTGCTTCTTGATCGCCTCGGCGGCCTCGATGGTGATCCGGTCGTCGGTCTCGTCGCGCTTCTCGATCGACAGGTCGAAGTAGATCAGCTCGACGTCGAGATAGGGCTCGATCAGCCGCTCGCGAATCCACTGCCAGATGATGCGGGTCATCTCGTCGCCGTCGAGCTCGACGAGCGGAGTCTTCACCTTGATCTTGGCCATGCGTTTCCCTGTTCCAAAAGCGCTTTCGAGGCGGCTCGCGGCGCCTTAGGACGCGCCCCAAGCCGAGGCAATGGCGGCGTTGTGCGCGCGCGGCGCGGCCATTAAGGGGTGGCCATGCCCGCACTCGAAAAGCCCGACAGCCCGCTGACCACGAGCGTCAAGTGGCGCTACCCAGCGGTTCATCCCGAGGGCCGCAAGTTCTTGGTCATCGCCGCGGTCGCGACCTTCTTTGCCTGGCTGCTCGACTGGGACTTCCTGACCTTCTTGCTGGTCGGAGTAACGATCTGGGTCGCGGCCTTCTTCCGCGATCCGGTGCGGACGACTCCGCGCGGCGCCGAGCTGATCGTCGCCCCCGCCGACGGGCTGATCACCATGATCCAGAAGGTGCCGCCGCCCGCCGAGCTTGCTGGCCCCGAGGGGCTGAGCGACGGGGAATACACCCGCGTTTCGATTTTCATGAGCGTGTTCGACGTCCACATCAACCGCTCGCCGATCGCCGGCCGGATCCGCCGGATCGCCTATGTGCCGGGCAAGTTCCTCAACGCCGACCTCGACAAGGCGAGCGAGGACAATGAGCGGCAGCATTTCATCGTCGAGGGCGCGGACGGGGTGAAGGTCGGCTTCACCCAGATCGCCGGCCTGGTCGCGCGGCGCATCCTGGCGTTCGTCCGCGAAGGCGACAGCGTCGAGGCCGGCCAGCGGGTCGGGCTGATCCGCTTCGGAAGCCGGGTCGATGTCTATTTGCCCGCTGGGACCGGGCCCCGGGTCCTGCTCGGCCAGCGGACGATCGGCGGCGAGACGGTGCTGGCGGAGATCGGCGCCTATCCCGGGCTCACCGGCTCGAGTCAATGAGCAAGGCCGCTCCGCCCGAGCGGGGCATGGCGTTCCGGGCGATGGCTCCCAACGCGGTCACCGCGCTGGCGCTGTGCTTCGGGCTCACCGGGGTCCGCTTCGCGATCGCCGAAAACTGGGATGCCGCGATCGGCTGCGTGGTGATCGCCGGAGTGCTCGACGGGATGGACGGGAGGATCGCCCGCTTGCTGCGGGCCAACAGCCGGTTCGGAGCGGAACTTGATTCGCTGTCCGACGTCACCGCCTTTGGAGTGGCGCCGAGCTTCATCCTGTTCCTGTGGTCGTTGCACCAGGCGCCGCAGTTCGGCTGGGTGGCGTCCTTGGCGCTGGCCGTCTGCTGCGCGCTTCGCCTCGCCCGCTTCAACTCGCGGATGGATGCCGACGACCAGCCGCACAAATCGGCCGGCTACCTGACCGGAGTTCCGGCTCCGGCGGGGGCGGGGCTGGCCTTCGTCCCGGTCTATCTGTGGCTGGTCACCGGGCAGGAAATCTTCCGCGCCTGGTTCGTCGTCATGCCGTGGGTGATCTTCATCGCCTTGCTGCGGATCTCGAGCGTCGCCACCTACAGTTGGGGAAGCCTGCGCATTTACCGCTTGTCGCGGTTGTTCGTCATTGCCGGCATTGGCTTGCTCGGGGCAGCCCTGGTCACAGCCCCATGGGTCACGCTTCCCGTGGTCTCGCTAGTCTATGTGGCGATGCTGCCGTTCAGCATCGCATCGTACGACCGTGTCAGGCGGCGGCGCGCAGACGCGGTTGGGCGCGCAACGCCCGCTGCCGGGAGCGCGGGCTGACCCGAACCGCCACCGGGCGGAGGCTCGGGGCCGTGGCCAGCGGCGAACGGCCGTTCAGGGCGGCAGCGATCTTGGCGCCCCTCTCGCCGAGCATCTCGACGATGATCATCGCGAGGAGCCA
>JBPCQE010000016.1:0-13613 GCA_050998435.1 Sphingomicrobium sp.
CGGACCAGCGGCACCCACCAGTTCGCGCAGTTCCACGTCTGGGTGCCGGCCGACTGGACGGTGCGCGAGGCGCACGACCGGATGGACAAGGTCGAGGAGGACCTCCAGCGCCGCTTCCCGGGCACCGAGATCCTCATCCACCTTGACCCCGAGGGCCACACCGACCGCGAGACCATGCTTCCGTCCGACCTCACCGAGCAGTCGACGTGACGACCATCCCGTTCTTCCAGGTCGACGCGTTCGTCGCCGGGCGGCCGCTGACCGGCAACCCGGCCGCGGTGATGCCGCTCGACCGCTGGCTCGACGAGCCGCTGATGCAGGCGATCGCCGCCGAGAACAACCTCGCCGAGACCGCGTTCACGGTTCCGTCGGACGGCGACGAGGTCGACTACGAGCTGCGCTGGTTCACGCCCACGGTCGAGGTCAATCTGTGCGGGCACGCGACGTTCGCCGCCGGTCATGTGCTGATGAGCGGCGGCCGGCTCCGGTTCGCGACCCGCTCGGGAATCCTGATTGTGGCCCGGGCCGGCGACCGGCTCGAGCTGGAGATGCCGGCCGCAACGGTCGAGGCGGCGGAGCTGCCCGAGCTGGCGAAGGCGCTGGGCGTGTCGGGCGAGACCTTCCTCGGCCGCGAGGGCAACGGCAACGTGCTCGTCCTGCTCCGCGATGAGGCCGAAGTGCGCTCGGTGACACCCGATTTCGCCGTTCTGGCGAAGTTGCCGTATTTGGTATCGGTGACCGCGCCGGGTGACGAGCACGACGTCGCCAGCCGGGTGTTCGCGGCTTTTCACGGCGTTCCGGAGGACCCGGTGACCGGCTCCGCGCACACCGCGCTGGTGCCGTTCTGGGCCAGGCGCCTCGGCCGCGAGAGCTTCACCGCGCTCCAGGCAAGCGCGCGTAGCGGCGTTCTCCACTGCCGGCTGGAGGGCGAGCGGGTGATCCTCGGCGGCCATTGCAAGACGGTGATCGTCGGGAACTTCCAGCTTTGAACGAGCCCGCCAACGGCCCACGCCTCGAGCGGCGCATCGGGCTCGGCGGAGCGATCCTGCTGTCGTTCAACGGAGTGCTCGGCGGCGCGATCTTCGCGCTTCCGGCGACGCTCGCCGCGGACTTCGGCAGCTTTTCGCCATGGCTGTTCCCGCTGGTCGCCTTCGCCTCACTGCTGATCATCGTCCCGTTCGCGAGGAGCGCCGGGGCCTTTCCGCAAAGCGGCGGCCCGGCGGCCTACGGGGCGGTGTTCGGGCGCTTCGTCGGCTTCGAGCTCGGCTGGATCTATTACATCGCCCGGACCGCCGCCTTCGCCGCCAACGCCAATGTGCTGACCGCTTACGTCGCGCGGTGGTGGAGCGGCGCCGACCAAGGCGTCGGGCGAGCCGTCCTGATGCTGTCGGTCTGCGCGATCCTCGCCGCGGTCAACATCGCCGGGGTCAAGAAAGCGCTGGCGTTGCTGGGCGGGCTGACGCTGTTGAAAGCGCTGCCGCTGCTGGCCGCCGCATTGGCGGTGCTGGCGCTGACCGTCCCGTGGCCGGCGCCGGACCCGATGCCGCCGCGGAGCGAGCTCGAGGCCGGCGTGCTGCTGGTGTTCTACGCGTTCGTCGGCTTCGAGAATGTCGTCGTACCGGCCGGCGAGACCAAGCGGCCGGGCGCGGTCCTGCCGCGGGCGATCTTCACCACCATCGCGCTCACCACTTTGCTTTATTTCCTCGTCCAGCTGGCGTTCGTCAGCGCGCTTCCGGGCGGCACATCCGACGACAAGGCGCCGCTGATCGACCTCGGCCGCTGGCTGGCGGGGCCAACCGGGGCGGTGATCCTGACTCTGGCCGCGATCGCCTCGCTGAGCGGCAATCTCCACGGCATCATGACCTCGACCTCGCGGGTGACCAGCGCCCTGGGCGAGCGCGGCGACCTGCCGCGCTGGTTCGCCAAGGTCCATCCGCGCTTCCTGACGCCGCACAATTCGATCGCTTTCCTCGCATTTTTCGCGGCGGCGCTGGCGCTCGTCGGCACCTATGTCTGGCTGGCGGTCATCAGCGTCCTCGCGCGCTTTATCGTTTATGCCGTGACCATCGCCGCGCTGCCGCGGGCGCCCGAGCGCGGACGGGTCGGCCCGCTGACCTATGCCGTCGGAGCGGCGGGGATCGCGCTCTGCGCCTGGGGAGCATGGCAGGCGGACTGGGAAGCATGGCGAACCCTGGGCCTGCTGGCCGTCGGCGGGGCGATGCTCTACGCGCTTGCGTCCTCCGCAGGAAAGGATGCGTCGAGATGAGAAGGACGTTTGCCGCCGCCGTCGCTTTGGCACTGCTCGCGTCACCCGCGACAGCCCGCCCGAAATCCGATCGCGACGCGATTCTCGGCGTGATCGCGAAGATGGAGGCGGCGTGGAACCGCAGCGACTTCCGCGGCTACATGGCAGGATTCAAGCGGCCGGACGTGATCTTCGTCTCCGGCGGCAAGTTCCAGCAAGGCTGGCAAGGGACGCTCGACCATTACATCCGCGATTACGGCGGCTCGCCCGAGCGGCGGGGCAAGCTCCATTTCTACGACATAAGGGTCGACCCGCTGGCGCCGGACGCCGCGATGCTGATCGGCCGCTACCGCCTCGAACGGACCGGCCGAGTGACCCACGGAATCAATACCAGGCTGTTCCGCAAGATCCGCGGGCGCTGGCTCATCACGATGAACCACGTCTCCGCGTACGACGTCCCTGCGCCGCCGGCTCCGACCGCGCCAGAAGCTCGATAAGGTCGGCCTTCCAGAACCTGGCCCAGGTGTGCGTGCCGTGGCCGCGCGTGTCCGCGGTTTCCGCGATGAGCCGGAACTTCGCGTTGCGCATGCGCCGGATGGCCTGCCGGGGAAACGGCAGGTTCTCGGGATTGATGAAGTCGTCGGCCGAATTCACCCATGTGACCGGCGCGGTGATCGCCTCGAGCCTTGGCCAAGGATTGTAACTTCGTGACGCGTCGAGCTGATAGATTAGGTCATTTGCCTCGAGGCTGGCCATCGCCGTCGTGACCCGCTCCTCGGCGAAGGCGCCGGCCGCTTCGCGGGTCGGATATTGCGCCTGATAATGGAGGGGGGCCGCGCCGGCGACGAACAGTAGCGATTGCGCGGTTCGGAGGCCCTGCTTCGGCTGCTCGCGATAGTTGCCGTTACGCCAGGCCGGATCGGACTTGATTCCGTTGATCGCGAGCTGCCGCCACATGCGGTTGGGCCCCGCAATCTCGACCGGCTGACAAGCCAGCGGCATCAGCGCCCGGGCGAAGGTCGGATAGGTCTCACCCCACACGAAATTGTGCATGCAGCCCATCGAGGTGCCGATAATCAGCCGCAGCTCGGTGACGCCGAGGCCTTCAAGAAGCATCCGCCGCTGCGCCGCAACCATGTCGTCGTAGTCGTATTGGGGAAACTTCATCCTAAGCCGGTCGGACGGCTTGGACGATTTGCCGTGGCCGATATTGTCCGGGAGGATGATCCAATAACGGCGGATGTCGAGCGGCTGGCCGGGCCCGTAGAGCTCGTCGGCGAACTGCGGCCGCAGGAATTGCTGTCCCGTGCCACCGGTGCCGTGGAGCACCATCACTGCATTGTCGACCACTCCGGCGGCGTTGCGGCGCGGAGTGCCAAGCGTCGTGACGTGCATCCGCAGCTCCGGAAGGACTTCGCCCGAACGGAAAGCGAAGTTCCGCAGCACCACGTCGCTCTCCCGCGTCGGCCATGTCCTTGTCGCCGGAGGCGATGCCGGCCCCCATTGCGGACGAGCGGGCGGGACGGCCTGTGCGGCAAGCGCGGCCAAAAACAGGAGCATTATCGACCTCCTCGCCTTTTCGTTTGTGGATATTCGACTTTGCCAGCGCACTGGCGAAGACGCAGGCTGTCGGCGCTACGCCGCGGCGGCATCGGGGAGGCTTTGGTCGGCCGACGTGGTTTCGGCGATCCAGCCGCCGCCGAGCAGCCGCGAGCCGTCGTAGATCACCGCCGCCTGGCCGAGCGCGACTCCATATTCCGAGCGCTCGAACCGCACCCAGTCGCCCTCGATCGTCGCCGCGACCGGGGGCGCCAGCGAGCGCACCTTGACGCTGACGCACGTCTGCTGCCGCGCCTGGTTTTCTGCGATCCAGTTCCAGTCCTCGACGCGCATCGCGGCGATTGCGAGCGCGTCGCGCGGACCGACGACCAGCCGCCGCTCCTCGGGCTCGATGCGAACGACGTAGAGCGGCTCGGACTGCCCGCCGACGTCGATCCCGCGGCGCTGGCCGACGGTGAAATGGACCACTCCGCGATGCTCGCCGAGGACTCGCCCTTCGAGGTCGACGATCTCGCCGGGAGCGGCGGTTTCCGGGCGCAGCCGCTTGACCAGGCCGGCATAATCGCCGTCGGGCACGAAGCAGATGTCCTGGCTGTCGGGCTTGGCGGCGACCGTCAGGCCGGCTTCCTCGGCGAGAGCGCGGACGGCGCTCTTGGCGAGGCCGCCCAGCGGGAAGCGCAGGAAATCGAGCTGGTCGCGGGTGGTGCCGTAGAGGAAATAGCTCTGGTCGCGGGTGAGATCGGAGCCGCGGTGGAGCTCGGAGCCGCCGCTTGCGAAAATCCGCCGGACATAATGCCCGGTCGCCAGGCAATCGGCGCCGAGCTCGCGGGCAAAGGCGATCAGATCGGTGAACTTGACGCCCTGGTTGCACAGGCTGCACGGCACCGGGGTCCGGCCCTGCGCATAGGCATCGGCGAAGCGGTCGATGACCCCGGTCCGGAAGCGGCTTTCGTAATCGAGCACGTAATGGGCGATTCCGAGCCGGTCGGCGACCGTCTTCGCGTCGTAGATGTCCTGGCCGGCGCAGCACGAGCCCGAGCGCTTCGCCGCCTCGCCATGGTCGTAGAGCTGGAGAGTCACTCCGATGACCTCGGCGCCGGTGCGCGCGGCGAGCGCCGCGACGACCGAGCTGTCGACTCCGCCGGACATGGCGACAAGGATCCGCGAGTCCGCAGCGGGGCAGTCTAGGTCGAAGCTGGTCGGCATGAGCGCGCGCTCTTTACCCGAAGTTCACCCATCGCGGCTAGACGCGGGAAAGCAATGGCCGGGAGGGGACTGTCCTTGTCACGTTTCGAGGGCGATTTCGCTGGCGCCGGCGGGGGACCGCTGAGCAATAGCGAGCTGCTTGACCTGCTGGCGGCCTTTTCCGCCCTGCATGGCCGCGAGCGACAGGAGGCGATCGCTTGCTACCTCTCGTCAAGCGAGGGCTGGGACGAGGCGATGAAGGCCCTGCGCGGTGCGTTCGCGGCCGATGCAGCTCAAGCGGTCCGGTCAAGCGCCGAAAGCGATGATAAGCACGATATTAACCAGCGCGCTTCAGAATATCTTCAATGGCAAGCTCTTAAGGCTGCTGGGAACGACAATGATTAAGCAGGTTTGACCTCAATGCTCGAGAACCAGAAATTTCGGCCAGCACAGGTGATCGGCCCGCTCGGCGAGCCGCTGACGATCGACAGCCTGCCGCCGCCGCAGACCAACCGCTGGGTGGTTCGGCGCAAGGCCGAGGTCGTCGCCGCGGTCTCGGGCGGGCTGCTGACGGTCGACGAGGCGTGCCAGCGCTATTCGCTGAGCCTCGAGGAATTCACCAGCTGGCAGCGCGCGGTGGACCGCAGCGGCATGCCTGGATTGCGGGTCACCCGGATCAAGCATTATCGCGACGTTTACGAGCGCCAGCAGCGTTACTGACGCTATTCTCCGTTACGGCCATCAACCGAACTGCGGTTTTCCACTGTTTTCAGCGTTCCAGCTGAACCATCGCACTGGACACAGCCCGCCAAATCCGGAACAAGACGCGAGCATCACGCGTCTTTGATGCCGGAAGGCCGCCGGGTAGCCATCGGGTGGCCACGAACAGGAGGGAACGCTCATGGGTTTCATCATTTGGCTGATCATCGGCGGTGTTGTCGGCTGGCTCGCCAGCTTGATAATGCGCACTGACGGTCAACAGGGCATCATTCTCAATATCGTCGTCGGAATCGTCGGCGCAGTCATCGCCGGCCTCATTCTCGGCGGCGGCAACATCAATAATTCGGACCCGCTGGATATCACCAACATCCTCTATTCATTGCTTGGTGCGATTATCCTGCTGGCGATCGTCAACCTCGTTCGCCGGGGGTCGGTCCGCTAAGTCGCGACGCGTTTACACCTTAATCGAAGGCCGCGCGGCATCACCGCGCGGCCTTTTTCTTTGCCTATTGGAGCTCGAAGCTCATTGCGAGAGTGACCTGGAGCTGCTGCTCGCCGGGATCAATCTTGGTGTCGGCGGCGACGCCTCCGCGCTCGGCGCGCATCATCTGCATCGACGGCGGGACCGAATAGCCGCCGCCCTCGCTGACCGACAGCAGTCGAACGACCCGCATGCCCAAAGCGCGTGCATAGAGCTCGGCCCGGGCGCGGCCGGCGGCGACCGCCTTGGCGCGGGCCTCGTCGAGCGCCGCCTCGGGCTTGTCGATGGTCAGCGACGGTCCGTTGATCTGGTTGGCGCCCTCGGCGACCAGAGCGTCGAGGATCCGACCGGTGTTGCGGATGTCGCGGAAGCGCACGTTGACCTGGTTGGACGCGGTGTAGCCGGTCAGTTGCGGCGGCTGGTTCTCCTGGTAGCGGTATTCGGGGTTGAGGCTGATGTTCGACGTCTGGATGTCGCGATCGGCGATTCCGGCGCGCTTGAGCCCCGCCCGTACCCGCTCCATCCGCGCCGCATTCTCCGAGATCGCCCCGGTGGCGCTGGCCGAGCGGGTCATGACGCCCGCCGAGATGATCGCGATGTCGGGCACGCGGCTGATCTCGCCGGTCGCGCTGACGTCGAGCCGGGTTCCGGATAGGGTCTGGACGAACGGCGCCACCGATGGCGACTGGCCGGTCGCCGGAGTCGCGAGAGCGGCAAGCGCCAAGGCGGCCAGAAATGCGTGTTTCATTGGACGATCCTCCTCTGCACGGACATGGCGCGCGAGTTTGCCCGCGCGCCATGGCTGCCCGCTGAACGGCGTGCGGGTCAGGGGGTGCGGCGGCGCAGCACGAGCCGGTAAATGAACAGGAGGATGAACGCGCCGATGACCGCCGCGATGAAGCCGGCGCCCGCGTCGCCCGGGCCGTACCAGCCGAGCGCGCGGCCGAGGAAGCCGGCGAGCAGAGCGCCGGCGATGCCGAGGAGGATGGTGATGATGCAGCCGCCCGGATCGCGCCCGGGCATCAGCAGCTTGGCTAATCCGCCGGCCAACAGACCGATGACGATCCAGCCAATGATGCCATAATCTTCTAGCATGCCGCTTCCCCTTTAAGAATCGTCGCCTAACAATGGCGCCGCCGAATCAATCCATGCGCCAACGCGCCTTGGCGGAGCAAGTGCCGCCGTTGGTCGAAAAAGCATGGCAATGAAGCGCGGCGGTGACAGTGGCAAAGACCCCGCGAGGAGTACCGTGTTGCGGTCGGTGAGTTATTGCGATAATACAGCTGAAGCGGAACAGCCGTGGACTCGCGAGGCAGGGCAGAGATTTGGACATGAACCGGGAAACGACGTTTCATTCGTCTGACACGCTGATCGTCAGGGACGGGTCGCGCCGCAAGCGCTGGATGATCATCGGCGCGGTCGCCGCGGTCATCGCGCTCGCCCTTGCCTACATGATGTTCGGCCGCGGCGGCGAGGAGCAGCCAGCCTCGGCCGGGGCCAGCGGCGGCCGCGGCCAGATCCCGACGGTCACCGTTGTCGTTCCGGGCCGAAGCCAGGTCGCCCGGACCGTCACCGCCAGCGGGGCTCTCGCCGCGCGCCGCGACCAGCCGGTCGGAATCGCCGGCGAGGGCGGGATGATCACCCGAGTCACGGTCGATGCCGGCGCCTGGGTTCGCCAGGGCCAGGTGCTGGCCTCGGTCGACCGCTCGGTGCAAAGCCAGGAAGCGGCCCAGCTCGCCGCGCAGATACAGGTCACTCGGGCCGATGCCGCGCTCGCCCAGAACGAGCTCGACCGAGCCCAGGCGCTGGTTGCTCGCGGTTTCGTCTCCAAGGCCGACCTCGACCGCAAGCGCGCCGCCCGCGATTCCGCGGCGGCCCGGGTGCGCGTCGCCCAGGCCCAGCTCGGCGCCACCCGGGCCCGCGTCGGACGCCTCGACATCCGGGCGCCGACCAGCGGCCTGGTGCTCGCCCGGGACGTCGAGGTCGGGCAGGTTGTCGGGCTGGGAGCGGGCGCCTTGTTCCGCCTCGCCGCCGGCGGCGAGATGGAGATGCGCGCCCAGATCCCGCAGCAGGACATTGCCTATGTCCGGGTCGGGATGCCGGCGAGCGTCACCCCGATCGGGCTCGACCGGAGCTACTCGGGCTCGGTTTGGCAGGTGTCGCCGGTGATCGACCCGCAGTCGCGCCAGGGCGAGGTTCGAATCGCCGTCCCCTACGACTCGGCGATCCGTCCCGGCGGGTTTGCCGAGGCCCGGATCGGCGCCGGCGGGACGACCGCCCCGCTGCTTCCGCAAAGCGCGGTGCTCAGCGACGAGAAGGGCAATTACGTCTACATCGTCAACGCCAAGAACCAGGTCGAGCGGCGCAACGTCCGGATCGGCGGGGTCGACGATTCGGGCGTCACGATCATCGAGGGAATCACCGGCCAGGAAGCCGTCGTTCTGTCGGCCGGCCCGTTCCTCAACCCCGGGCAAAAGGTTTCGCCGAAGCGGCAGGCCGCTCGCTGACGAGTTTTGAGAAGAGCTAGAGTTCGATGAATTTCCGCAACATCTCGTCCTGGTGCATCCGCAACCCGGTTCCGCCGATCGTGCTGTTCATCGGGCTCCTGCTCGCCGGCCTGGTGTCGTTCGTCAACATGCAGGTCAACAACAACCCGGACATCGATTTCCCGGCGGTCAACGTCAACGTCTCGCAGCCTGGGGCCGCGCCCAGCGAGATGGAGATGCAGGTCACGCAGCGGATCGAGACCGCGATCCGCGGCGTCAACGGCGTCGAGGAGATCAACAGCTCGATCCGCGAGGGCAACAGCAACACCTTCGTGATGTTCGAGATCGGCACTCCGTCCGACCGGGCGGTGAACGACGTCCGCAATGCCATCGCCCAGGTGCGCTCCGACCTGCCCGACGGAATTCTCGAGCCGCAGGTGACCCGCGAGGACATCGCCGGCGACCCGATCATGTTCATCGCCGCCGAGACCACCGACATGAGCCTGGAAGAGCTCAGCTGGTACGTCGACAACAATGTCAGCAAGCGGCTGCTCGGGGTGGAGGGCGTCGCTGCCGTTTCCCGCGAGGGCGGAGTCGACCGCCAGATCCGGGTGATTCTCGACCCGGTGGCGCTCCAGGCGCAGGGCATCACCGCTTCCCAGGTCAACGCGCAGCTTCGCCAGACCAACCTCAACGCCGCCGGCGGCCGCGCCGAGATCGCCGGTTCCGAGCAATCGGTGCGCGTGCTCGGCAACGCCCGCGACGCCTTCGACCTGTCGCAGACGCAGATCGTGGTGCCGGGCGGGCGAACGGTGCGGCTCAGCGACCTCGGCGAGGTCAAGGACGCTTATTCGGAGCAGCGCACGATCGCCAAGATGAACGGGCGGCAGGTGATCAGCTTCAACGTCCAGCGCTCGAAGGGATCGTCGGAAGTCACCACCTACGACGCGGCGTGGGAGGAACTGCGCAAGATCGAAAAGGAAGACCAGCGGATCCGCTTCCTCGAGATCTTCAACGCGGTCGATTACACCAAGGTGCAATACGATTCCGCGATGGAAGGGCTGTGGCTGGGAGCAATCCTCGCCGTCTTCGTCGTCTTCCTGTTCCTGCGCGACCTGCGGGCGACCATCATTTCGGCGTTCGCTATCCCGCTCTCGGCGATTCCGGCCTTCTGGTTCATGAGCATGCTTGGGATCAACCTCAACTTCATGTCGACGATGGCCCTGAGCCTGGTCGCCGGAGTGCTGGTCGACGACGCGATCGTCGAAATCGAGAACATCGTCCGGCACATGCGGATGGGCAAATCGGCCTATCAGGCGTCGATCGACGCGGCCGACGAGATCGGCCTCGCCGTTCTTGCGACCACCATGGCGATCGTCGCGGTGTTCCTGCCGGTGGCTCTGATGCCGGGCATTTCGGGCCAGTTCTTCAAGAGCTTCGGCTACACCGTCGTCATCTCGGTGATGATGAGCCTGCTCGTCGCTCGGATGATCACCCCGCTGATGGCCGCGTATTTCCTGCGGGCGAAGGGCATCCAGCCGCACGCTTCGGGCTGGGCGATGTTCAATTATCTCAACCTGCTCAAGTGGAGCATCGACACTCGGCGGGCGCGCGAGTTCCGCGATCGTCATACCGGCTGGGTCCGTCGCAAGCTCTCTTGGCTCCTCGACCACCGGATCTGGATGGTCGGAGCGGGCTTCGGAACGCTGATCCTGACCGGGGTCCTGGTCGCAAACCTCGGGATGCAGTTCCAGCCGCCGCTCAACCTGGATTTCTCGCGCGTGCGGGTCGGAATGGCTCCCGGAGCGACGCTCGCGCAGACCGAGGCCAAGGTCCAGCAGGCGGCTGACGTCGTCGGCAAGGACCCCGACGTCGAGCATGTGTTCCAGCGCGTGTTCGTCGGCGCCGGCTTCCTCAACGTCGTCCTGGCCAAGGACCGCGACAAGACCAGCACCGAGTTCGAGCGCGGCCTGACCCCGCAGATGAGCGCAATCCCCGACGCCCAGGTGAGCTTCCTCAGCCAGGGCGGCGGCGGGCCCGGCGGAGCGCCGCGCGACATCATGCTCTATCTCGGAAGCGACAATCCCGAGCTGCTGCTGGCGACCGCCAACAAGATCTCTGAGGAGATGCAGACCCTGCCCGAGCTCGTGGCGCCGCGGGTCCAGGGCGACCTGGTCCGGCCCGAGATCACGATCAAGCCGCGCTTCGACCTGGCCGCCGACCTTGGAGTGACGACGCAGGCGCTGAGCCAGACGATCCGAATCGCGACCCTGGGCGACATTGCCCAGAACAGCGCCAAATTCTCGCTCGCCGACCGGCAGGTGCCGATCACCGTGTCGCTGTCGGAGAACAGCCGGCGAGACCTGGCGACGCTCGAGAATCTTCCAGTGCCTACCACCAGCGGCGGCTCGGTGCCGCTGAAAGCGGTGGCGGAGATCGGCTTCGGATCGGGCCCGACGACCGTCCAGCGGACCAACCAGATCCGCCGCATCCTGGTCGGCGCGGATCTCGCGCCGGGCCTGGTCTCAAGCGACGCCTGGACCAAGATCAACAATCTGCCGACCTTGAAGACCCTGCCGCAGGGCGTCGCCAAGCTGACCCTGGGCGACCAGAAATGGCAGGCCGAGCTGATCTATTACTTCCTGATCGCGCTCGGCTCCGGAGTGCTGCTGGTGTTCGCGGTGCTGGTGCTGCTCTACCGCCGTTTCCTCGCTCCGTTCGTCAACATGGGCTCGCTTCTGCTCGCCCCGCTGGGAGCGGCGGTCGGCCTGTTCATCGCCGGCCAGCCGGTGTCGCTGCCGGTCCTGATCGGCGTTCTGATGCTGTTCGGGATCGTCGCCAAGAACTCGATCCTGCTGGTCGATTTCGCGGTCGAGATGATGAACCACGGGATGCCCAAGGACGAGGCGATCTACGAAGCCGGGCACAAGCGCGCGCAGCCGATCGTCATGACCACGGTGGCGATGGTCGCGGGAATGCTGCCGATCGCCTTGTCGCTTTCGGGGGACGGCAGCTGGCGGGCGCCGATGGGCGTGACGGTGATCGGCGGCCTCATTTTCTCGACCATCCTGACGCTGTTGCTGGTCCCGGCCTATTTCTCGCTGGCGATCGACATCGAGGGCTGGATCGGCCGCAAGTTCCACCGGCTGGTCGGCGAGGAGGCGACGCGGCGGCCGCCGGAGCCCGTCCCGGCGGAGTGATTTCGCTTCATCGGCCCGCTATGGCGGTGCGATGACGACGACCGCGCTCGCCCGCTTCAACCCTTCGCAGCCGGGCGCGGCGGGAATGAAGGCCGCCGCCACCGGCCTGCTGGTCGCAATGGCGGCGCTGTTCGCCGTCACCCGGATCTTCGAGCCGCGCTATCCGGCCCTCGGCTACGTCAAGGCGTTCGCCGAGGCGGCGATGGTCGGCGGCCTGGCCGACTGGTTCGCAGTCACGGCCCTGTTCCGCCACCCGCTCGGGCTGCCGATCCCGCACACCGCGATCATCCCGCGCAACAAGGACCGCATCGGCGAAGCGCTCGCCTCGTTCCTCAAGGAGAATTTCCTGATCGCCGCGGTGGTCGCCCGGCGGATGCGCAACATCGACATCGCCGGCGCCGCCGGGCGCTTCCTGCGCGCTCCCGAAGGCGAAGGCACCCGAATCCGCCACGGCGCCTCGCGGCTGATCGCCGACATTTTCGAAGGGCTCGACGACGAGCGCCTGGGAGGCATCGTCAAGAGCGCGATCTCGTCGCGGATCCGGGCGATGGAGGTGTCGCCGTTGCTCGGCCACGCGCTCGCCTCGGCGATCAACGAGGACCGCCACGTGCCGATGCTCGAGGCGGCGATCCGCTGGTCCGCGCGGGTTCTCGATTCGAACGAGAGCCTGATCCGCGACATGGTCCGCAAGCGCGCCAGCTGGGTGCTCAAGCTGGCCGGGCTCGACACCAAGCTCGCCGATTCGATCATGGAGGGGCTGCGCAAGCTGACCGTCGAAATGTCGACCGATCCGACGCACCCGGTGCGCCGCAATATCGAGGAGGCGCTCGCCCAGCTGGCCAACGACCTCCAGACCAACCCCGAGACGCGCGCGCGGGTCGAGGCGATGAAGGAGGAGCTGCTCGCCAACCAGTCGGTCAGCCTGTGGCTCGACACTTTGTGGCAGAGGGGCCGCGAGGCGATCATCCGAGCCGCCCGCAACCCCGACGCGGCGCTGGCCGGCAAGCTGGGCGAGGTTCTGAAGTCGATGGGCACCACGCTCGAGGGCGACCCGCGGATCCGAGCGGCGATCAACCAGTTCGCTCGCCGCGCCGTCGCCGGCTTGGCGGCAAGCTACGGCGGCTCGATCGTCAAGTTGGTGTCGGAGACGGTTCGAAGCTGGGACGCCGGGACCATCACCGCTCGGCTCGAAGCCGCGGTCGGCCGCGACCTCCAGTACATCCGGATCAACGGCACTCTGGTGGGCGGCCTGGTCGGCGTGATCCTGCACGCCCTCGACGGAATCTAATCAGCCCGCGCTGCGCCGCTCGATGGTGGCGCCGACAGCAGACAATTTCTCCTCGAGGCGCTCGTAGCCGCGGTCGAGGTGGTAGACCCGCAGCACTTCGGTCTCGGCGTCGGCGGCAAGGCCGGCGAGCACCAGGCTCATCGACGCTCGAAGGTCGGTCGCCATGACGCTGGCGCCGGTCAGGCCGGCGACCCCGTGGACCAGCGCCGAGCGACCGCGGACCTCGATCTCGGCACCCATCCGGCGCAGCTCAGGGACGTGCATGTAGCGGTTCTCGAAGATCGTCTCCTCGAGGAAGCTCTCGCCCTCGGCGAGGCTGACCATGGCCATGAACTGCGCCTGCATGTCGGTCGGAAAGCCCGGGAACGGAGCGGTGGTCAGGGCCAGCGGCGTAAGCTTGCCGTCGGCGCTGACCTTGATTCCGTGGTCGTGGAATTCGACCATCAGC